>USAD01000012.1 GCA_900552415.1 uncultured Parabacteroides sp. | reverse complement strand
AGATCTATAACCTGAACGATACCTATTCGCTCGTGGCAGGCACTGAGAATGAGGGATTGGTGCAGTTCTCGATTCCGGAATTGGAGCCGGGCATCCATACGGCGGAGTTCAAGATCTGGGATATCCTGAACAACTCGACCAGCTATGTCTTTACCTTCGAGGTGAAGGAGGGGCTTAAGCCTAACCTGATCGAGCTTTATGCGACACCGAACCCTGCCCGGGATAAGGTGGATTTCTACTTGAGCCATAATCGCCCGGAATCGGAGCTGACGGTGACGGTAATGGTCTACGACATGACTGGCCGTTTCCTCTGGCGCACGGCGACGCGCGCCTCGTCGGAATTGATCCACTCATATATTGTCTCTTGGGATCTGAAGGATAACGGTGGGCGTCGGGTGCGGCCAGGTATTTATCTTTATCGGGCGGCGATACGGGCCAATAGCTCGAAAGAGGCGACCAAGGCGAATAAATTAATTGTCTTGGGGCAATAAATGACCCGGGAATCAGTTATAAAGAAATGTAATCTATTAATAATATACTATTAGGACTTTAAACAGAATGAGAAAAATAAGATTTAGCCTTCTCTCGCTTGTTGTATGTTTTTGTTTCTCCCTGGTGGCTTCGGCGCAAGGAGGAGCGGATGACGTAAAGCATAAGTTCGCGCCGATCAACACGGCGATCCCGTCATTGTCTATCGCGCCCGATGCCCGCGGTGGTGCTTTGGGTGATAATGGTGTTTCGACTACGCCCGACGTGAATTCCCAATATTGGAACCCCGCGAAATATGCCTTCGCCTACAGCAAGGCTGGTGTCTCGCTCTCCTATACGCCCTGGTTGCGCAAGTTGGTCAACGACGTGGCTTTGGCTTATCTTTCCGGTTATTATAAACTGGGCGATAGCGACCTTCAGGCGATCGGCGCCTCGTTGCGCTATTTCTCGCTGGGTGAGGTGATCGAGAATCGTGACCAGGGTATGGGAAACCAGTTGATCCTGAATCCGTATGAGATGGCGATCGATGTCAGCTACAGCCGTAAGCTCTCGGACGCGTTCTCTATGGCGGTCGCCCTGCGGTATATCCGTTCGGACATGGGTGCCTCGGCGGATGATGACATGGTGCCCGATAACGCTTTCGCTGCCGACATCGCCGGTTATCTGGAGAAATATGTTATCCTCGGGCAGAGCGAGTGTCTCTGGAGTTTCGGTTTCAACATTTCCAATATCGGTTCGAAGGTCTCTTATGATGGCGGTAATACCAACCAGTTCTTGCCGACAACTTTGAAGATCGGTACCGGCCTCCTGATGCCGATCGACGATTATAACCAGATCGGTGTCTATGTGGACTTGAGTAAATACCTCGTGCCGACAGCTCCGATCCAGGAGGGAACGACCGAGGAGGATGTCGAGGCCTATAACAAGGCTTACGAGGAATACAATACGATGTCGCCCATTAAAGGTATGTTCAAGTCCTTTGGCGATTCGCCGAACGGTTTCAAGGGCGAGTTGGAGGAGATCATGGCCTCGATCGGTGTCGAGTATAATTACAACCAGCAGTTCTTCGTGCGCGGTGGTTACTATTACGAGAACAAATATCAGGGTAACCGCCAGTACTTCTCGGTGGGCGCGGGTTTCCGGATGAGTGTCTTCCAACTCGACGCCGCTTACCTGATCAGTACGGTGCAGAGCAACCCGTTGGACCAGACGTTGCGTTTCTCCCTGGCTTTTGATATGGATGGAATCAGGAACCTCTTTAGATAAGGACTTATGAAGATACGGGTTGGTTTTGGTTACGACGTACATAAGCTGGTCGAGGGCCGCGAGCTCTGGCTGGGCGGTATCAGGATCGAGCATACGATGGGCCTTTTGGGGCATAGCGACGCCGACGTGTTGATCCACGCCATTTGCGATGCCCTGTTGGGTGCCGCCAACATGCGTGATATTGGTTATCATTTCCCGGATACGGCGGGCGAGTATAAAGGCATTGACAGTAAGATCCTCCTGAGGAAGACGATGGCCCTGTTGCGTGAGGCCGGTTATGAGCTGGGCAATATCGACGCTACCGTAGCCGCCGAGCGCCCGAAGCTGAATCCTCACATCCCGGAGATGAAACGGGTCCTGGCGGAGGTGATGGCCGTCGACGAGGACGCGATCTCCATCAAGGCGACGACGACGGAGTGCCTGGGCTTCACCGGCCGCGAGGAGGGCATCTCGGCCTATGCGACGGTCTTGATCCAGAAATAGGCCATGCGGAGGGGCCTTTTACCCCTCCCGTCCGATTTCCAGCTCGATGATCCGCCGCTCCTTTTCCAGCAGCAGCTCGGTGAGCCGCTTGACCTGTTCTTTCAGCTTGCGGATCTCCTCATTTTCCTCCTCTTTCGATGGGCCGGCGGGATGCAGCATCTCGCCCGTTCCCCATGCGAGCCATTCCATCCTTACTTTCGGGAACGCGCGAAGGATCCGCCGGATCGTCTGCAGGCTTGGGTCATGTTCGCGGTGCCGCGACGAGCGGAACGTGGCGTATGGAACGCCGCAACGCCGCAGGAAGTCGGCCATGACCAGCCCCTCGTGCCGCGCGAGTTGCTCTACTCTGTCGTAAAAGGTACTCATATCGCCTCCTTTCTGTTCGAAATGTTGTTTAATCATAGCTATCGCCGCCTAAATATACGAAAAATGTTTCCTTGTCATCTATTTCAAAGGTGAAAGATTATTTTTTAGTTGTTTGATCATAGCTTGCGGAGTTGTAAAGTCATTTTTGCGTTGTTGGATCACAGGTCGCAAGTGTGTAAAGTCATTTTTTAGTTGTTGAATCATCGCTTTCAAGCGTGTAATGTTATTTTTGCGTTGTTTGATCATAGCTCGCGGAGGCGCGGGGGCATGAGAAGACTGTAGGGATTCTCGTGATAAATTCGTAGCTTTGTTTCCCGTAAAATAGATTGGATAAAATGAAAACGAACGACTGGAAAGAGCGATTGGGCGTGATGTATTCCACCAATCCCGATTTTAAATATGAGACTGCCGAGGAGCCGGAAGAGGAGACTTGGCCAAAAGAGAAGCAACCTTTGCGCGTGTCGCTCGACAAGCGTAATCGTGGCGGGAAAATGGTGACGCTTGTCACCGGTTTTCATGGGACGGCCGACGATTTGGCGACGTTGGGCAAGTTGTTGCGGGTGAAATGCGGTGTCGGTGGATCCGTGAAAGATGGGGAGATCATCGTCCAGGGCGATTTCCGCGCGCGGGTGGTCGAGATCCTGCGGGCCGAGGGTTACGCGAAGAGCCGTCAAATCTAGGAATCCGGAAAGGCTATGTTGACGATCTACAGGGCTTCCGCCGGGGCGGGTAAGACCCACAAGTTGACAGGCGAGAGCCTGGCTTTGCTCTTTTCGGGGCCGAACGCTTACCGCCGCCTGCTGGCGGTGACCTTCACGAATAAGGCGACCGACGAGATGAAGACCCGGATCGTGGAGGAGCTGTATCGGCTGGCCTCGGGCGGGAAGTCGGATTATCTCTCCCAGCTTCGCGCGGCTTACGATCTGGATGAGCGCCAGGCGCGCCGTCGGGCCAGGAAGATCCTGATCGCCATTCTTCACGATTATTCCGCTTTTAATATCAGCACGATCGACCGTTTCTTCCAGCAGACGATGCGGGCCTTTACCCGCGAGATTGGCTTGCAGGGCGGCTATGGCATCGAGATGGACCAGGATCGCCTGCTGGGCGAGGTGATCGACGCGATGCTCTTCAGCCTGGATCGCCCGGAGAACAAGGCGCTTTTGGATTGGTTGCTCCAGTTCGCCGAGGATAAGATCGAGAATGGTGGCAGCTGGAACTTGCGGTCGGATATCCTGTCGCTGGGCCGAGAGCTGTTCAAGGAGAGCTTCAAGTCGGCCAGCGACCGCCTGCGGCCGGTGTTGGACGACAAGCGCCTGTTGGAGCGTTATCGCGATACGCTTTATGCCATCGTCCGCTCGTTCGAGGCGGAGGTGAAGCGGATCGGCCAGAAGGGAGTCTCAATCATGGATATGTTCGAGCTTCATTATTCCGATTTCAAGGGTGGGCAGAACTCGCCGATGAAGCATTTCGTCAAATGGGCCGAGGGCGAGATCAAGGAGCCGACCAAGACATTCATCGGGCTTGAGGATTGTCTGGCGAATTACGCTACCAAATCGAAATCTTCCCCCAAATTGGCGATCATCGATGCCGCTTACGAGGAGGGATTGAACGCGTGCGTCAAGGAGGCGGTCCGCCTGTTCAGCGATATGAGCGCCTATCGCTCGGCGAAAGAGATCGTCCGTTTCTACTACGCTTTAGGTATCCTGATGGATGTCTCCCGTCAGTTGGCCGATTATCGGGAAGAGAAGAACGTGATGCTCATCGCCGACACGACCGATTTGTTGAGCCGGGTGATCGACGGGAGCGACGCGCCCTTTATCTATGAGAAGACCGGCACGCGGATCGACCATTACATGATCGACGAGTTTCAGGATACCAGCGCCATGCAGTGGCATAATTTCCTCCCACTGTTGCGGGACAGCCTCTCGAGGGGCGAGACAAACCTGATCGTGGGCGACGTGAAGCAAAGCATCTATCGCTTCCGGAACTCCGACTGGGAATTGTTGCACGAGCAGGTACGGCAGGATTTCACGCCGGAGCTGACCCGCGAGGAGACATTGGCTGATAATTGGCGGAGTTGCCGTCATATCGTCTCGTTTAATAATGCCCTGTTTTCGATCGCTCCTTTGCTTTTGCAAGGTCTTTATAATGAGGCATTGGACGCGTCCTCTCTCAGTGATAGGGAAAAAGAGGGTTTCCGTTATAAGATATTGGGCGCTTACGCGCATACGGTCCAGAATATTCCGGAGCCGTTTAAGGAAAAACTGGGGCATGTTCGGGTGGAATTCGTGCCTCAGGACGAGGAGGATGATTGGAAAACAATAGCCTTGTCTCGTTTGCCCGGAGTCATCGAGCGCTTGCAGGAGCGGGGATACGCGTTGAGCGATATCGCCGTATTGACCCGCACGAACCGGGAAGGCGCGTTGGTGGTCGATGAGCTTTTGGCCTATAAGGAGAGCCATCCCGATTCGGCTTATCGTTATGAGGTCATCTCGGATGAGGCCCTGTTTGTCGGTCGCTCGGCCGCTGTTCGCTTTTTGGTCGCTCTGCTCCGTTTTATGCGTGATCCGTCGGATCCGGTTCGTGAGCGGATGGCACAGCTCTCTTATCAGGTGTTGGCGGGTTCGTTTGGGGCTCCGGGTGAAACGGGTTTCAATGAAGAAATCAGGATGGCGATCGATCGTTTGGCCACGGTTTCCCTTTATGAGCAGGTAGAAGGTTTGGTTCGCTTGTTCTCCGCGATGATGGGCGATGAGGAGCAGGTTTTCATTCAGGCTTTTCTCGATATGGTTCTTGAGTTCGGGCAGGATGAGCAAGCCGATCTGGGTCAGTTTCTGGATTGGTGGGACGAGACGGGCGTTAAGCAGACCATCTCATCACCCGAGGGGCAGGACGCTGTCCGGATCATGACGATCCATAAGTCGAAAGGTTTGGGTTTTAAGGCGGTGATTATTCCTTTCGGGGATTGGGAGATCGACCATAAGCCGATGAAGCAGGTGATCCTGTGGAGTCGGCCCGATCAGGCGCCTTTTGACCAGTTGCCTTTAGTGCCGATCCGATATGGCGTTGGCTTAAGCAAGACCATCTTTGCTCATGCCTATTTTGACGAGCGTTTGCGGGCGTTCGTGGATAACCTGAATACGCTTTATGTCGCCTTTACCCGGGCAAAGGAGGAGCTGATCGTCTTCTCGCCCGAGCCCAAGAAGCGGAAAGATACTGGCTTGGTGGAGAAGATCGGCTCGATAGGGGATCTGTTGTGGAATGCCCTTCGTGACGATTCGGTCGTGGTGCCGGAATTGGTTCACCTGCCGGATTATGTCGGTGAGTCGGCATTCGAGATGGGCGAGTGGTGGCGTCCCAATCAACGGCAGTCCGCTTCCGCTTTTACCGAGATCCCGATGGGGCGCCTGCCTTTTGTCTCGCCGGATGGCCGCTTGCGCTTGCGGCTGCGGGGCAAGGGTTATTTCTTTAATGATGCCCAGCGAAAGCATGGTGTCTTGATGCACGAGGTGTTGAGCCGGGTTCGGGTCGCCTCAGATGTGGAATCGGCCATAAAGGATTATCTTCGGGCAGGTGTCGTTGGCCAGGAGGAAGCGGATCAGTTGGTGGCGCGATTGGGCGCTCTGTTGGCAACTCCCGGAGTTGAGGCTTGGTACGATGGCTCGACACGTGTCCTGAATGAGGTAGATATCCTGTTGGGAAAAGGAGAAACAAGACGTCCTGACCGGGTCATGTTTGGCGATGGAAAGGTAACGGTGGTCGATTATAAGTTCGGCGAGAAGACCAGCTCACGCTATCAACGCCAGATGCGGGAATATGTCCGTCTCATACGAAAGATGGGCTATCCTGAGGTCGAGGGATTCTTGTGGTATGTGGCGTTGGGCAAGATCGAGCGTGTCGCCGATAAGGCCTAGATCTTGGGAAGTCTTGCCATGGGTGGAGATAAGGCCCTTTATCGGCACGGCAACAAACGGATTCGTAGGTATATTTTTTTGATATTCCAAGAAAATGAATACTTTTGCAGATTCATAGAGACTATAATCATTTTAGAGAAAAAACGACAATGAAGGTACATAAGGAAGGAACAGGTTTACTGCTGACGTTATTTACGATATTCTTTATCGTAAACGTATCCCTTTACTATTCGTCGGGCAGGAATTGGCTGTTCTATATGGTCTTGTCCTTTACCTCCATCGTGTTCTTATTGATACTTAATTTCTTCAGGAGTCCGTTCCGGCGTTTCCCGTACGATTCGGAGGGTTTGGTCATCGCTCCCGCCGATGGAACGATCGTCGCTATCGAGGAGGTGATGGAAAATGAGATATTGCATCGGGAATGTTTGCAGATTTCCATATTCATGTCCATATTCAACGTTCATGCCAACTGGTTCCCGGTAAATGGCACGGTGAAGCACGTGTCGCATAACTCGGGCCGTTTTATGGCCGCTTACCTGCCGAAGAGCAGCACGGAGAATGAGCGGTCGGCCGTCGTGATTACGACTCGTCAGGGCGTTGATGTTCTTGCTCGCCAGATCGCTGGTGCCATGGCGCGACGGATCGTCACCTATGCCAAGGAGGGCGACAAGTGTAACGTGAACGATCAGATGGGTTTCATCAAGTTCGGCTCAAGAGTGGATGTTTACTTGCCGGTCGGCACGGAGGTCTTGGTGGAGATGGACCAGAAGGTGACGGGGAACCAAACTCCTATAGCTCGTTTGTCAAAATGCGTATAAAGAATTATATTCCCAATACGATTACCTGTCTGAACCTGGTGTCGGGTTGCGTGGCTTCGGTCATGGCGCTGGAGGGTAATTTGATGTATGCGGTCGTTTGGATCATGTTGGCCGCTGTCTTTGATTTCTTCGACGGGTTCGCTGCCCGTTTGCTGAAGGCCTTTTCCCCGATCGGGAAGGAGTTGGACTCGTTGGCGGATGTCGTCAGTTTTGGGGTCGCTCCCGGTATGATCCTGTTTGTCTTGTTAAGCTGGTTGGCGCCGACTCTGCCGTTGGGTGGGCTCAATGAATATATTCCATATTGGGCATTCGTGATTCCGGCTTTCTCGGGATTGCGCCTGGCGAAATTCAACATCGATGAGCGTCAGACAACCTCTTTTATCGGTTTGCCGGTGCCGGCACACGCGTTGTTCTGGTCGTCGTTGGGTTATTCGGTCCAGCCGTTGTTGCCGCAGGGTGGCGTTGCGCTGCTCGTAGGCTTGATGGTGTTGGCCTTGATTACTTCGTTGCTTTTGGTTTCGGAGGTGCCGATGTTCTCGTTGAAGATCAAGTCTCTTGCCTGGAAAGGAAATGAATTGCGTTATATCCTGGTGGCATGTGCCGTGATTTTTGTCTCCATTTGGGGGTTCTTGGGTATTGCGGGAACGATCCTGCTCTATGTCCTGTTGTCAATTTTTAACGGCAGACGATAAACATCCCTATTACCGGGTATGTTACTTAATATGAAAAGACTTTTCTAAATCATTCGATATGTTCAAATTTTTGTTCTTTATATTTTTCTTGTTTGTTTTGTTGCTTTTCTTGATGGGCTTTTCCATTTTCAGGACCATCAAGAAGGTCTTCTTTGGCGGGAATGATCCCCGACGGGAGTCGCGGGGGCATCATACCGGTTCCGGGCGTCGTTCGGATCGGATGTACGACCAGCGGCCGACGGAGGAAAAACGCAAGAAAAAGATCTTCACGAAGGATGATGGCGAGTATGTGGATTATGAGGAGGTAAAATAATCCTATCGCCTGCTTTTGAAGAACCCGCTCATCAGGCTGGCGCATTCTTCTTCCAGTAAACCTTTGATGACGGTTGCCTTGGGATGAAAAGCCTTGGGCGCATAGAGCGAATAACCCCGCTTCGCGTCGGGAGCGCCATAGGCGATTTTGCTCACTTGTGCCCAGCCGATAGCGCCGGCGCACATGACGCAGGGTTCTACCGTGACATAGAGCGTGCAGTTGGTCAGATATTTTGCCCCAAGCACCAGTTCCGCGGCCGTGATGGCCAGGATCTCCGCATGAGCGGTCACGTCGTTCAGCCGTTCGGTCTGGTTGTGTGCCCGGGCGATGATACGGCCGTCGCAAACGATCACCGCACCGACAGGTACCTCACCTTCTTCCGCGGCTTGTTGGGCCTCTCTCAGGGCTTGCCGCATGAAATATTCGTCGTTCAATAACTCACTCATCGTCTCATCTCGTTTTCGGTGAATAATGTCGGGTAATCCTCGTCCAGGTTTTTGAGGATGTGCGTGATGATCGTCTCCCGATACCAACGCGACTTATTTTGTATCTTATATTTTGACAAGTAACGGGCAACAGCGCGGTGTTCCTCCTCGTTGAGCATGAAAGTGACCTTGTAAATGCGTGGGTGAAGGGGATCGGCCTTCGCGTATTTCCGTTTGTTCTTTGCCATACGCGAAAGTACGTCTGATTTGTTAAACTTCAAAAAATAGTCTTGATTAATTGCAATGCCCTGCGATTGCTTTTCCAGTACTATGCGGAAAGTACTGCAGTCCGATGCTGAAAGTACTCCAGTACTTTCCGGGAAGTACTGGAGTACTGACCGGACGGTACTGGCGTTATGTCAGTAGGCGTTCCCTGATCATGATAAAAGGAAATGGATAAGCAAAAGGATTCTTTTTGCGTTCAGGTATCAAATGCTTACCTTTGCCCGCGAAGGAAAGTCATGGAAACGGAGAAAAAGACAGAGATCGGTCGTGAGGGTGAGCGTGAGGCTCGTACTTATTTGGAGAAGCGGGAATATAATATCTTGCATACCAACTGGCGGTGGCATCATTATGAGCTGGATATTGTGGCCGAGAAGGAGGGCGAGTTGGTGGTGGTTGAGGTAAAGACCCGCGATTACGAATCCTTGTTATTGCCCGAGGAGGCGGTCGACCGGAAGAAGATCCGTCGGATCGTGGCGGCGGCCGACGCTTATGTGCGGCATTATAACCTGGATTTGCCGGTCCGTTTTGATATCGTTACCGTGATAAGGCAGGAGGGACGAATGACGCTCGATCATATTGAGGACGCGTTCATGGCTCCGTGTAATTGATCAATTGGAATGTGTTAAATATGAGAATGAATGATGAGGAGATAGCCCCGCGGATTATTCATGTGGCGGAGACAGTCTCGACAAACAGCTTGATTCGCGATTTGATGGCTATGGAGAAATTGGCGGAAGGCAGTGTCGCTGTGGCCGATTTCCAGACGGCGGGTCGCGGGCAGGTCGGTAACAAGTGGGAATCGGAAAGGGGACGTAACCTGACGTTTAGCGTGATTGTCTATCCTGAGCATTTGCCGGCGAACCGCCAGTTCCTGATTTCCCAGATCTCGGCGCTGAGCGTTAAGGAGACTTTGGATCATTATGTGGATGAGGTGACGGTGAAATGGCCGAACGATGTCTATTGGTGCGACAAGAAAATCTGTGGTATGTTGATCGAGAATGAGTTGGCTGGCAACCGGATGTTCAATTCCATTGTGGGTATCGGAATCAATTTGAACCAGCGGGAATTTCGAGGTGACGCGCCTAATCCTGTCTCATTGTGCCAGATTATCGGTCGGGAAGTTGATCGTGAGGAGGTCTTGGAACGTTTCCTGTCGATCTTTTATGCCTATTATCTCTCCACTTTCGAATCAGGTGAGCCGTTGATCCGTGAGCTTTATCGGAAAGCCCTGTATCGGGGTGAGGGTTTTTATCCTTATGAGGACGCGTGTGGACGATTCGAGGCGGAGATCGCGGATGTGGAGTTGACAGGCCATCTATTGCTCCATATGCGTGAGGGTGAGACAAGGCGTTATGCCTTCAAGGAGGTTTCTTGCGTCTTATGACATGCGTGATGCCATAAAAAAACGGCAACCTCTCCTTTTCTCGAAAGGAGGTCGGTCGCCGTTTTAAAGTTAGGAATATGTTAAGGCTTTTGGGTCTTTTTTCTCGTTTTCAGACTAGAAGTCTTGCATTTCAATGAGTGTATTTCCAATGCGCGAAGAAAGCCGAAACATATTACGATTTTGTTTCATTCTTGTGTATATTCCATTAATGTAATGTTAGAAGCGCCAGCCCGCGCTGATTTGGAAGACACGATTACGAGCCGATAATCCGTCCGTGATCGTATGGGCCGCATTCTCGCCGGTAATGGTGAACTCATCTTCCTTGAAGACCGCCAGGAGGCCGAGATTATAGTTGGCGTTGACGAAAAGGCCGCTCTCGAACTGATAGCCGACGCCCATCATGATGGCCAGGTCGAAGTTCTCCACGAAGTCGGTCGTGTTGACCTTTCCCAACTCCTTGCCGCCGTATTCCATCGTGATCTTGTCCTTGACGTTGAACCGACGAACACGTTGATGCCATTATAGACATAGGCTTTCGCCAGGACCGGGATGTTCAGGTAATCGTTTTTCAGGAACGTAGTCAAGTAATGGCCCGCTACCGTCCCTTTGATGTAGGCGCCTTGCATGGCGTAATAGACGCCTGTCTCGACCGCCGCGATCTCGTTGGGGAAAAGGTATTCCGCCCCGAGGCCGACGTTAGCGCCCGAGCGGACCTTGGTCTGCAAATGGGAGATGTCCGCGAGCGTGAAACCGATCTTCGGCATGAAGTGGAGTTCTTGCGCAGTCGTTTTGAGTGGCATGACCGCGACCAGGGCCATGAGACCCAACAGGTAGAATAATTTTCTCATCGTGTATTAATGTTGTAAATGCGTAGTTTCTCTGATTGATATAATCCCATCTTTCTCGTTCCGGGAGGAGTGAGAAAGATGGGATTTATGATTAGTTATGGATTATTTCAGGTTCTCGATCCAGTGGCGTGCGTTGACGAAGGCCTCGATCCACGGGGTTACCTCGTCGTTCCGGTGCTCTGCGGGATAGTAACCGCATTGCCATGGGAACATCGCGCGCTCGAGGTGAGGCATCATCGCCAGGTGGCGACCATCGTGCGAGCAGACACCGGCTACGGCCCATGGTGAGCCGTTCGGATTGGCCGGATAACCCTCGTAGTTGTATTTTGCCACGATGTGATACTCCTTCTCCTCGTACGGGAAGTCGAACTTGCCCTCGCCATGAGCGACCCAGATTCCCAGCTTGCTGCCGCTCAGCGAACCGAACATCACGGAGTGGTTCTTCGGGATCTCGAGTGTTACGAAGTTAGACTCGAACTTGTGTGAGTCGTTGTGGAGCATCTTGTGCTTTTTCTCGTGCTCAGGGTAGAGCAACTCCAGCTCAGCCATCAACTGGCAACCGTTACAGATACCGAGGCTCAATGTGTCCTTGCGGGCGTAGAAACGGTCGATCGCGGCCTTGGCCTTCTCATTGAAGAGGATACCGGCAGCCCATCCCTTAGCGGAGCCCAATACGTCGGAGTTAGAGAAACCACCGCAGAAGACGATCAGGTTCACGTCGTCGAGTGTCTCACGGCCCGTAGCCAAGTCGGTCAGGTGAACATCTTTCACGTCGAAGCCTGCCAGATACATCGAGTATGCCATCTCACGCTCGCCGTTGGTACCCTTGTCGCGGAGGATCGCCGCCTTGATACCGCTCGGTTGGCGACGGTCGGCCGAGATGCCATAATCTGCCAGTTTACCGGTGAAGTTCTTGTTGAACTTGAACTCCAGCGGTTGCATCTTATAGTTCTCGAAGCGATTGCCGGCGCAGACACTGCCGCTCTGCTTGATATCCAACTTATAGGAGGTCGAGTACCAGACATCACGCATATAGTCGATGCCGAAGTGGTATTGGATGCCCTCTTTCGATACGAGGATGTGGCGCTCGCTGGTCGGTTTGGCGATCTCGGCGAAACCTACGCCCGCGTCCATCATCAGTTTCTCGAAGGCTTTCTTGTCCTTTACCTGAACAATGATACCCGGGTTCTCGGCGAAGAGGATCTTCACGATGTCGCTCTCGTTGATCTTGTCGAGGTTCACTTCAAGACCGCCCTCAACGTTAGCGAAGCACATCTCCAGCAAGGTAGTGATCATACCGCCGGCCGAGATGTCGTGGCCCGCGAGGATCAAGCCCTGCTCGATGGCCTCCTGAACGGCGTTGAACGCGTCGCTGAAATATTCCGGATCCTTGACGGTTGGAACCTCGTCGCCCAGCTTGTTGAGCGCTTGCGCGAAAGCGGAGCCGCCCAGCTTCAGCGTGTCGAACGAGAAGTCGATATAATAGATGTGTGAGTTACGCTCGTGTGCCAGGACCGGAGAGACGATCTTGCGAACGTCGCTTACCTCAGCGCCGGCCGAGATGATGACCGTACCCGGAGCGATCACCTTGTCGTCGCCATACTTCTGGGTCATGGACAAGGAGTCTTTTCCGGTCGGGATGTTGATGCCCAGCTCGCAAGCGAAGTCGGAAGCGGCTTGTACGGCCTTGTAGAGACGTGCGTCCTCGCCCTCGTTGCGGCAAGGCCACATCCAGTTGGCGCTCAGTGAAACGCCTGTGAGGTGATCGGCCAACGGCGCGAAGACGATGTTGGTCAGCGCCTCGGCGATCGCCATGACGGAACCGGCCGCCGGATCAACCAGGGCGACTTGCGGCGCGTGACCGATGGAGGTCGCGATACCTGCCTTGCCACGGTAGTCGAGGGCAACAGCGCCCAGGTCGCTCAACGGCAATTGCAACTCGCCCTGGCATTGCTGGCGGGCGATCTTACCCGTGACGGAGCGGTCTACCTTGTTGGTCAACCAATCCTTACAAGCGACAGCCTCCAACTGGAGCACGTTCTCCAGGTAGTGATGCAGCTCAGACTCTTTATAGACAACCGGTTGATAAGTCTCCTCGACCGTGTGGTCGCGCATGATCGTGCGTGGGGGCTTACCGAACATATATTCCAGCTTGATGTCGATCGGCTTGACGCCGTCGGCCTGCTCGAAGACGAACTTCATGTCGTCGGTCGTCTCGCCTACGACGTACATCGGGGCGCGCTCGCGGTCGGCGATGCGTTTTACCCGCGCCACGTCCTTCTCCTCGAGCAACAGGCCCATGCGCTCCTGGCTCTCGTTACCGATGATCTCCTTCGCTGAAAGGGTCGGGTCGCCAATAGGTAATTGGCTCATGTCGATGTGGCCGCCGGTTGCCTCGACCAGCTCGGAGAGGCAGTTCAGGTGGCCGCCGGCGCCGTGGTCGTGGATCGAGACGATCGGGTTGTCGTCGCTCTCGGCGATCGCGCGGATCACGTTGGCGGCGCGTTTCTGCATCTCGGGGTTGGCACGCTGTACGGCGTTCAGCTCAATGCCGCTCGTGTATTGCCCGGTGTTGACCGACGAGACGGCGCCGCCGCCCATGCCGATGCGATAGTTGTCGCCACCGATGACGACCACCTTCTCGCCCGGCTTCGGGTCGCCCTTCAGGGCGTCGCGCCGATTGGCGTAGCCAACACCGCCGGCCAGCATGATCACCTTGTCGTAAGCGTATTTCTTGTTGTTCTCGGCATGCTCGAAGGTCAGGACAGAACCGCAGATCAGCGGCTGGCCGAACTTGTTACCGAAGTCGGACGCGCCGTTCGACGCCTTGATCAGGATCTGCTCAGGTGTCTGGTAGAGCCATGGGCGCGGGTCGAGGATCTTCTCCCACTCGCGGGCGCCCTCCGTACGAGGATAAGCGGTCATGTAAACCGCCGTTCCCGCGATGGGCAAAGAGGCTTTTCCACCGCCCAGACGGTCGCGGATCTCACCGCCCGTACCTGTCGCGGCGCCGTTGAACGGCTCGACCGTCGTCGGGAAGTTGTGCGTCTCGGCCTTGAGCGAGATCACCGTCTTGATGTCCTTGATGGCGAAATAGTCGGGCTTGTCGCCGCTTTGCGGAGCGAACTGCTCGACCGTCGGGCCCTCGTTGAAGGCCACGTTATCCTTGTAGGCCGAAACCAGCTTGTTGGGGTTCTCGGCCGATGTCTTCTTGATCAGGTTGAAAAGTGAGCTCTCCTTCTCCTCGCCGTCGATGATGAAGGTTCCGCCGAAGATCTTGTGGCGGCAGTGCTCGGAGTTGACTTGCGAGAAGCCGAACACCTCGCTGTCGGTCAGCTTGCGGCCCAGCTTGCCGCTCACCTCGTTCAGGTAGGCGATCTCCTCAGCGCTCAGCGCCAGGCCTTCCTGTTGGTTGTAGGCCTCCAGGTCGTCGATGTAGACGATCGGATCCGGCTGCTTGCTGATGGTGAATATCATTTGGTCCAACCCGTTATAGACGCGTTGCAGCATCGGGTCGTGATCCGCCTCGGCCGAGCTGACGGGGAAGTATTCCTCGATGCGGGTGATGCCCTCCAGGCCCATGTTCTGGGTGATCTCGACCGCGTTCGTGCTCCAAGGGGTAATCATCTCGCGGCGAGGGCCGACGAAATGTCCTTCCATGGTCTCAGTACCTGTCGGTGTCGCGCCGCTGAAGAGCCACACCAACTTTTTCGTATCTTCTGGTGAAAACGGTTGCTTGGCCTCGACAGCGAGCACCGTTTTTGTCGGAGATTGAAAGAATAAAATCATATTGTAGACTTATGTTTAGTATTTCACAAATAGGGGGATGAATACCTCTTTGTTCGTTTCCGCGAAGATACGAAAATCTGGGGTATTCTTTGGCGGGAAGGGGTCTTTCCACCGGTGGAAGGACCAAAAATATTTGTTCGGCGAGGGTTTCCACCGGTGGAAAGGCCTAAAAAACCAGTTTGCCGGGTTGATGCACCGGTGGAAAACCCCAAAAAAAAAGATAGCCGGGTAGAAGCACCGGAGGAAAGGCCAAAAAAACATGTTAGCCGGGTAGACGCGCCGGTGGAAAGCCCCAAAATATTAATACGGCGGGTTGCCGCACCGGTGGAAAGCCCAAAAATATTAATACGGCGGGTTGCCGCACCGGTGGAAAGCCTCAAAATATTAATACGGCGGGTCTTTCCACCGGTGGAAAAGGGCCTAGAGCGTCTTGGGCGGATAGAGGGCGTCCCACCACTCGGGTTGCCCTTTCAGCCATTTCGCGAACCAGGCAAAGATGGTGTTGGTCCAGAGGATCCGCTTGTCGTAGTCGAGGATATGGTGATCCTGGTCGGGCACCTGGACGAACTCGGTCGTCTTGCCTAGCAGTTTCAAGGCGGTGAACATCTGTATGCTCTCGCCCACGGGCACGTTCGTGTCGGCCGTGCCGTGCAGGAAGAGGAGCGGCGTGTTGATCTTGTCGGCGTTGAAGAGCGGGCTTTGCAGCGTATAGAGGTCGCGGGCGTTCCACGGGTAGCTGTTGGCCGTCGCCAGGGCGCTGTAGGAATAACCCCAGTAGCCCTCGCCCCAATAGCTGGTGATGTCGCTGATGCCGGCGTGCGAGATGGCCGCCGCGAAGATGTCCGTCTTCGTCTGGAGGTACTGCGTCATGAAGCCGCCGTAGGAGGCGCCGATGCAACCGATCTTGTCGCTGTCGACGAAGGCGTGCTCCTTACAGAAGCGCTTGGTGCCCTCGATGATCTCGTCGGCCGTCATCTTGCCCCAGGCGTTCACGTGGCGCGCCGAGAATTCCTGCCCGAAGCCGGTCGCCCCGCTGGGTTGCAGGATATAGACGACGTAGCCCAGCGCGGCGTAGGCGTGGGTCGGGTAGCGGCTCTCGAACGAGCGCTCCGTCGGCGAGGTACCGCCGTAGTAGTTCACGATGAGCGGGTATTTCTTGCCCGGGTCAAAATGGGGCGGCAAGTAGAAACGGCCGTAGATGGTATCGCCCTTGGCCGAGACAAAGTTCCAGTCCTTCACCTCGCCCAGCGTCACGTTCTTCAGGATCTTCTCCGAGAGGTCGATGAGCCGCTTGCCCCGCTGGGCATCCAGGTCGAGCGTATAGAGCCGTTGCGAGTTGGAGACGCTCATGCCGTAGTAGGCCAGGCGCGGGGCGCGGTTGGCGATCGAGATGTTCTCCACCACATCCTCGTCGGTCGGCAGCTGGCGGATGTCGCCATTCGTCGGGTCTAGGCGGTAGAGGCTCACGTAGTCGCGGTTCTCGGCCGTGAAATAGATCTGGTTGTCGTCTGCGCTCCAGGTGATGCCACCGACGGATGGATTGAATGTCTTAGTAAGCGGCTTCGCCTCTTTCGTGGCGATATCGAACAGGAAGAGTTGCCCGTCGGCCAGGTTAGAGGTTTGTCCCTTCTTGATGTTGAGGCCAATGCCACCGAATGCCTCGCCCGAGCCATGGACGAGCAATTGCTTGCCGTCGGGCGAGAAGAGGGCATAGTTCACGAACTTGTCGCGGCGGATGAGCGTATCGACCCGCATGCTCGCCAGGTCGAGGCGATAGATGCTGGTGGTGTTGAAAGGCCGTTCGGTCAGGCAATCCTCCGAGCAGCTGAAAAGCAGCTGGCGACCATCAGCCGAGATGTCGTTCAGCCGGGTCGAGGTGTGGCCGAAGGTCAGCCGCTGGCAAAGGCCGTTGGCAAGGTCGTATTTATAAAGGAATACACGGTCGCGCCAGCCCGGTTGGCGATCGTCGGGCACGAGGATCTGCCGGATCTTCTCGTTCTCTTTCGGCCCCTCTTCCTTGACGGAGAGGATGAGGTAATCCTCGGTCGGGGCGAAGGTCAGCCGTCCGTCGGGCAGTTTCTCCGACAGGATCGTCTCCGTCTTGCTGACGGGATCGACAATGATCAGCCGTTTGCCTTGCGGGCCCTCCTTGGTGTAATAGGCCTTGTCGCTCTTGGGGAGCCACTCCAGATCCTGGCCGTTATCGAGCAGGGTCTGGCCCGTCTGGCTGTCGATCACTTTCGATCCGCTCACCTTCTTACCGCCCGGGAAGGTCTCGGTCGTGTTGACGATCAGGTATTTCCCGCTCGGCGAGAGGCTGACGCCGGTGAAGTGCTCGCCCTCCAGCACGTCGTGGATGAAATAACGTTTCTCCGGGTTGGTGGTAGCGGCGATCTCGGCGTCGCTTTCCGTCTCGAAGGTACTCTTGATCTGCTCCTGCTTGCCCGAGCGCGAGAGGTATTTGATGACCACCTCGTAGCGGTGCGGCTCGAGGGTGAGGGCGATCTTGCCGTCGGTCGGTTTCATCTCCTCGCCATCGACGTAGATAGCGGCGATCTCAGGCCCCTTCACCGTGAGCGAGCCTTTTACGTAGCGGTCGCTGTTGAGGTAGAAAGAGACGAGGTGCAGGGCGAAGGAGTTTTTGTCGCCCGGCAGGGTCAACTCGCCCGTCGTGCCGGCATCGAGGGTTTTCCCGCCCAGGGCGATCTGCCCGAATGGGATGGTGGTGTTCAACAATTCCCGGTCGGCGAATTTCTCGCCTTTCACGTTGGTCTCGTCCACCTGGTAAGGGGTGGCGATGGCATAAGGACCGGCGTAAGCGTATTGCTTGACGACAACCTCCTTAGCCTCCATGGAAGCGGTCGCCGCGCAGAGGGCGGCCACCGTCAGGATTTTCTTGCAATTCATTTCCTTTATCATGTTTAATTAATGTATGTCGGTCTGATATCTTTTAGCGTTGAATCCGTTCGCTTACTGTTGTCCCGTTATTCAGGGTCTCGCCCCGCAGCTCCACGTATTCGACGCTCATGGAATTTCGTGGTGATACTTTGACATAGAGCTCGCGAAGGATGGATTCCTGCCCGTTGATTTTCACTTGGCAGATGTATCGCCCGTCGTGCTTTTTGATGGTCAACTGGCGATCCGGATAGGCGGAGAGAGTCACGACGCTGTAATCGTCGCCCTTATCGACCACCTTATAGCCGTAGGCCATTTTCCGCTGGAAATAGTTCAGTCCATTCTTTTCGCCAGGTCGCTCCTCCCGGTTGACCCAAAAGACGTTAATCGGCTCGTCGGTGACAAGCTGGCCGTTATTAGTCAGGTGCGCGTCGTAGCAGACAAGGTTGCGGTTGACACTTCGTGCGATATGGAAAAGCCGTTCGGCGGTCAAATAAAAGTCTTCTCGAGGGTCGGTTGCCCAGACGTTGAGAGCGAAGAGCATCATCAGGATCGTCAGGAATGGGCGAATAAGGAGTTGTTTGTTTGTCATATCTTATTTGTTTTAGTCGGAAATAATCTCATCGGTAATCTCTTGATCGTGGCGGAATGTGTTGCCGCTCTTGCGAATAGTTGTCGCCTTATGATAGGCGTCGTGGCAGAAGATGATCGCTTGTCCTTTATGAGCGGCCTCTTCCATCAGCCGGACCTTCTCGTCGTACGAGCGGGCGGCATGCAGGTCATAAGCGGAGATCCAGGCGGGCGAGAGGGATGCCATCAACGGGATCACGTCACCCGCGAAAACGTACTCTCTGTTCTTTCCCTGGATGTAGGCGACGATCTGCCCCGGCGTGTGGCCATCGAAAAGGCGTAATTTGACTTGTGGGTCGATAGCTGTTTCCCCATCGATCAGGCGTAACCGGTTGGCGGTCTCAACTGCCGCCATGTTCTCCAGGAAATAGGAGTCGGCCTCCAGCGGATTTGGCTTCAGGAAGTTTTCCCATTGCCGCCGGCTGACCCAATGCGTCGCGTTCGGGAAGGCCATGACCAATTCCCCGTTCGTTCGCCGGGTCGTATAACCGCAGTGGTCGAAATGCAGATGAGTCAGCACCACGTCGGTGATTTCCTCTGCTTGGATGCCCTTGTCCGCCAAGGCCTGGCCAAGATCGATCAGGTCGAAGAAACGATAGTAGGCAAGGCGTTCGAGTTGTTTCTCACCCGCCCCGTTATCGATCAGGATGAGTCGCCCATTGTCCGTACGGATCAGGGCTACACGCATGGTAAGGACACAAGTGTTATCATCGTCGCATGGGTAACGGCGGCGCCATGCCAACTTCGGAATAGCGCCGAACATGGCGCCTCCATCGGCGTGAAAGAAACCGGTATCGATCAATTCCAAATTCATAATCGGTCTAAATTTGTGGATAAAGGTATCGATAAAATTTAGTATCTCTAGCCTAAAAATCGTATTTTCGCGGGAAAATACAAAGGATGCGTAAAGTTCATTTAATCTCTGTTTCGGAACCACTGATGCTGGACTTAGCTTTAGCCCTCAAGGAAAAAGGATATGAGGTGAGCACCTCCGGTTGTGGCTTGACAGAGGATCAAATACATAGGCTGGAGGTTGCGGGCTGTGTTTATTACGGCGACGGTTGGTTTCCCGATCGGCTGGTTAACCCGGTTTATTCGGTCGTGTTGGGCTCGACAGTCCTTCCGGATAACCCGGAGTTGGTTCGGGCTCGCGAGATAGGATTGATGATCCAATCCATACCGGAGTTCTTGTTTCAGCGTGTACGTACGAAAACCCGGGTTGTCGTGGCTGGCACAAGGGGGAAACGATCTATTTTGGCGATGATCATGTGGGTTCTTAAGCGCCAGAAGATGTCGTTTGATTTCGCCTTGGCAAGCGAGATGCCGCCAGTTCCTCGTTTGGTGAGTTTGAGTTATGAGGCGCGGATCGCTTTAATCGAGGGTGACGAGCGAATGACCTCCTGTTTCGACAGACGCTTCCGTCTGGAGTTTTACCGGCCGCACATCGCGGTGGTCACTAATTTATTGTGGAAGGAGGCGGAGGAATGTGATACGCCAGAGGCTT
>USAD01000011.1 GCA_900552415.1 uncultured Parabacteroides sp. | reverse complement strand
GGATTTCTCTTGTTTCCATGAGCGAGAGTTCATCCCCGCGGCCGGCGCTGCTTTCCGAGGCGTCGGAAAGCGCGAGCGGACTTCCGGAAATGGTTTCCGAGATGTCGGAAAGCGCAAGCGGGCTTCCGGGAATGGTTTCCGAGACGTCGGAAAGCGCGAGCGGGCTTCCGGAAATGGTTTCCGAGGCGTCGGAAAGTTCAAACGGAGTCCGGAAATGGTTTCCGAGGTGTCGGAAAGCGCAAGCGGACCTCCGGAAATGGTTTCCGAGGTGTCGGAAAGCTCGATCGGACTTCCGGAAATGATTTCCGAGATGTCGGAAAGGACTTCCGGCGTTCGGGGAGCGGTTTCCGAGGCGTCGGAAAGGTCCCGTCAGACGGGCCACAACGCGTCGCAGTGAAATTTCGAGGCCATCGCGCCGGGCCCGTTTGGGGCCGACGAGGCGGGCGGCAATAAATGAATCCATCCTTTGCCTTATTGAAATATAATCTCTATCTTTGCGGCGATTTTAAAGAGCTCATGACAGGCAGGACACAAAAAGAAAATCCGTGGTTTTATTCCGGCTATATGTCGGCTGTTGAGCGTTTTTTCCTTAATTCAGGGAGTTTCTATTTGATAATATAAAATGCGTTGGTTATTTTTACCAGCGCATTTTTTTTGCGCGGTTCGTTTACGATACAAGATTCAATAATACATCAAAACAATTTTCAAAGCAATGTCAAAGAGCGGTATTAAGAAAGTTATCGTCCTAGGTTCAGGAGCACTGAAAATCGGACAGGCCGGAGAGTTTGACTACTCCGGTTCGCAAGCGCTGAAGGCGTTAAGGGAGGAAGGCATCAGCTCGGTATTGATCAACCCCAACATCGCGACGATCCAGACATCGGATGGTGTCGCGGACAAGGTCTATTTCTTGCCGATCACGCCCTATTTCGTGGAGGAGGTCATCAAGAAAGAGAAACCGGATGGCATCCTGTTGGCATTTGGCGGGCAGACAGCCTTGAACTGTGGAACGCAGTTGTATAATGACGGTACTTTGGCTAAATATGGGGTAAAGGTCTTGGGTACCTCGGTCGAGGCGATCATGTACACCGAAGATCGCGACCTGTTTGTCAAGAAGCTGAGCGAGATCGAGATCAAGACACCGGTCAGCCAGGCGGTCGAGACGATGGACGACGCCATCGCGGCGGCCAACCGCATTGGTTACCCGATCATGATCCGTTCGGCTTACGCCTTGGGCGGTATGGGCAGCGGCATCTGCCAGAACGAAACGGAGTTGCGTACGTTGGCCGAGAGCGCGTTCGCCTATTCGCCCCAGATCCTTGTCGAGGAGTCGCTGAAGGGCTGGAAAGAGATCGAGTTCGAGGTGATCCGCGACAAGAACGATCATTGTTTCACGGTCGTCAGTATGGAGAATGTCGACCCGTTGGGCGTTCATACGGGCGAGAGCATCGTGGTTGCGCCGACCTGCTCGCTGACGGAGAAGGAGCTTGACCTGCTGAAGGCGCTCTCGACGAAGACGATCCGCCATCTGGGCATCGTGGGCGAGTGCAACATCCAGTACGCGTTCAACTCGGAGACCTGCGACTATCGCGTGATCGAGGTTAACGCCCGCTTGAGCCGTTCTTCCGCGTTGGCGTCGAAGGCCAGTGGTTATCCTTTGGCGTTCGTGGCCGCCAAGCTGGCTTTGGGCTATGGCTTGGATGAGATCGGCGAGATGGGGACGCCAAACTCGGCCTATAAGGCGCCCGATGTCGATTACATGATCGTGAAAATCCCGCGTTGGGACCTGACGAAGTTCGTGGGCGTGAGTCGCCAGATCGGCTCCAGCATGAAGTCGGTCGGCGAGATCATGTCGATCGGTAAATGCTTCGAGGAGATCATGCAGAAGGGCTTGCGTATGATCGGCCAGGGCATGCACGGTTTCGTGGGCAACAACGACCTGACCTTCGAGAACCTGGATGAAGAGTTGAGCAACCCGACCGACCTGCGTATCTTCGCCATAGCCCAGGCGTTGGAGCAAGGCTACAGCATCGAGCGCATCTACGAGCTGACCAAGATCAACCCTTGGTTCCTCGAGCGCTTGAAGAACATTGTCGACTACAGCCATGTGCTGCAACAATATAACAAGATCGAGGATCTCCCTGAGGATGTCTTGCGCGAGGCGAAACGCCTGGGATTCTCCGACTTCCAGATCGCCCGCTTCACGGAGCACCCGTCGGGCAATATGGAGAAGGAGAACATCCGCGTCCGCAACCTGCGAAAGAAGCTGGGCATCCTGCCGACGGTGAAACGGATCAATACGATCGCCTCAGAACATCCGGAGCTGACCAACTATCTCTATTTCACCTACGATGGAACCGATCACGACATTCCTTATTATAAGAACGACAAGAGCGTCGTGATCTTGGGCTCGGGCGCTTACCGTATTGGCTCGTCGGTTGAGTTCGACTGGTGTTCAGTGAACGCTGCCCAAACGGCCCGTAAGCTGGGGTACAAGGCGATCATGATCAACTACAACCCGGAGACGGTCTCTACCGATTACGATATGTGCGACCGCCTCTATTTCGATGAGCTCTCGTTCGAGCGCGTCTTGGATGTCATGGACTTGGAGATGCCGAAGGGCGTGATCGTCTCTGTGGGTGGACAGATCCCGAACAACTTGGCAATGAAGCTCTATCGCCAGAACGTGCCGATCCTGGGAACCTCTCCGTTGTCGATCGATCGCGCCGAGAACCGTCATAAGTTCTCCGCTATGCTCGACACGCTGGGCATTGACCAGCCGAAATGGGCGGAGGTAACAAGTATGGAGGAGATCGATGCCTTCATCAACGAGGTGGGCTTCCCGATCCTGATCCGTCCGTCATACGTCTTGTCGGGTGCCGCGATGAACGTTTGTCACACGAAAGAGCAGATGATCGAGTTTCTGGGCTTGGCCGCTAAGGTCTCTAAAGAGTATCCGGTGGTCGTTTCCCAGTTCCTGCAGGGGGCAAAGGAGATCGAGTTCGACGCTGTGGCTCGCAATGGCGAGGTCGTCGAGTACGCGATTTCAGAGCACATCGAGTTTGCGGGTGTTCACTCTGGTGATGCGACTTTGGTATTCCCGGCACAGAAGATCTACTTCGAGACAGCACGTCGTATCAAGAAGGTAAGTAAGATGATCGCCAAGGAGTTGAACATCAGTGGTCCGTTCAATATCCAGTTCTTGGCTAAAAATAACGACGTGAAGGTAATCGAGTGTAACCTCCGTGCTTCCCGTAGTTTCCCATTCGTATCGAAGGTCTTGAAGCGTAACTTCATCGAGACAGCGACGAAGATCATGCTCGACGCTCCTTATACGAAGCCGGACAAGAGTGCGTTTGATATCGACTGGATCGGCGTTAAGGCTTCCCAGTTCTCGTTTGCTCGTCTGCACAAAGCGGATCCAGTCTTGGGTGTCGACATGAGCTCTACGGGTGAGGTTGGCTGTATCGGTGATGACTTTGATGAGGCTTTACTTTCGGCTATGATCGCCGTCGGCAACCGTGTTCCGCAGAAGAACATCCTTGTTTCTTCGGGTGCCGCTAAGAGCAAGGTCGACCTGTTGGAGCCTTGCCGTATCCTTGACGCGAAAGGGTAAACGATCTACGGCACGCATGGTACCGCGAAGTTCTTGAACGACAACGGCATCAAGGCCACCGCGGTTTGTTGGCCGGATGAGGAGGGCGACTTGAATATTATGGAGATGTTCTCGAAACATGTCTTCGAGTTGGTTATCAACATCCCGAAAGATCACAGCAAGCGTGAGTTGACGAACGGTTACAAGATCCGTCGTGCGGCGATCGATCACAACATTCCATTGATTACCAATGCTCGTCTGGCAAGCGCGTTCATCAGTGCTTTCTGCGAGATGAAAATGGATGAGATCCAGATTAAGAGCTGGCAGGAATACAAGTAATTAAAATTTGCTTATATTTGCGTGTAGAAAGGAGACAAGGCATAATGGCCTTGTCTCCCTATTATAAAAACCATGGGCAAGCACAAGATAACACGCATATCGTTCACTTTAATCCTTTTGGCTATCGCCTATCTCAGGGCTTTCTCTGCCCAGGCCCCGACATTCCTAATACAGAACTATTCGATTAATGATTATAAGGCCAGTTGCCAGAACTGGGAGATTTCAGTATCCCATTATGGTGTGCTCTACATCGCTAACAATTCTGGTCTCTTGACGTTCGACGGCAATAATTGGGAACTTTATCCCTTACCCGATAAGTCGCCTATTGAACGTGTTGTTTTCCATAATGATACAATCTATACGAAGGGAGAGAAATCGTTAGGATACTGGACTCGTTCGGAACATAATGAGATGTTTTATCATCCGATCGATCGTCTGCCCTCTCATGTCTCTTTTCGTGACCGGTCACTCAAGATCAATCTGCCGGATGAGGTGTTAAGGCAAGATCCGACAGTCGTGGAAAAGGTTGGAGAATATTATGTGGTGGGAACATCAAGAGCAGGTCTCTATTTCCTGGATGAATCAGGTCATATCTTGCGGCATCTGAGCACCGATAACCAGTTGCAGGATAATATCGTCCATTCTATTTGTGTGCAGGATGTCAATTTGCTTTGGGTTGGTCTCGACAATGGTATCGCGCAAATCGACATCGATAAGTCTATCCGTTTGTTGGCTCACCGTCGACTGGTGGGAAAGGTCGAGGCAGCCACGTTGATTGATTCCTTGTTGGTTCTTCGCTCAAATGCGGGTTATTTCTCCTGTAACATATACGAGCCTCAAGATCAGTTGGAGAGGTTAACGCCCCAGGAAGGAGAAAAGTGGTTTGAGATCAAGCCCAAGATGACCTTTCAGCCATTAAATTTCCGCTTGTCCAATATCGATCCAACGGAAATCTTTACCAATCCAGATAATATCTATCCGGCACCTCAGAATCTTTATTGGCTGACAAAAGGAAACGAGGCAGGACTTTTTGAGGGAACAAGCAACTCGGCGATATTGAAGTGCCGTATTCTATTCGATAACTATGGATTTAACCTGATCTCGAGCGGACAGCAGATCTTCCCGATAAGTGATTCATTGAGTGTCGTATCGGTCATGCAGGGTGTGTTGGTCATGAATATCCGGCAAATGATCGCGGAGAATATCGGAGGCTTGACTTTGCCTCAATTCAATAAGATCAGTTACCAGAAAGAGAAAGATCAGGTTATGATCAATCCTTCGGTTAATGAGATCATCCTGCCAAATAAGTTCCAGGAGTTGTCAATCAATATTCGGACGACAGTTTTTACCCCCAATCATCAGGTTAGTTATTTATTGGAGGGAATTACTACCGAATGGTCGCCCTGGCAGCAGGATGGGAATATCTCTTTCCTCCAACTGCCGGAAGGTGAATACCTCTTGCATATCCGGAAATACGTCGCTCAAGGACCTTTTCCGGAGATTACGATTCCTCTTATTGTTAAGCCTGCTTGGTATAACACGGTTTGGGCCTATTTGGCCTATGTCGTTTCCTTATTGTTTTTGTTCCATAGTGGAATAAACTATTATATGCATTTAATCCGGCAAAAAGAAGAGCGGGTTAAAGAAGAACAGGAGCAACAGGAACAGCAACGTCTGCAGAAGATGAAAGAGGACTTTTTAGAGGGAGAATTGAAGGATAAAAGCAATGAATTAATGTTGCAAACAACCGCTCTCGTGAAAAGGAACCAGGCGATACAATCTCTAGTGGAGGAATTGGACCGGCAAAAGGAAACATTGGGCGATCGTTATCCAAATAAATTATATAAGCGCTTAAGAGAATTGATGGAAGAGGCGCTTAATGACCAGGCGGATTGGATCCAATTCGAGAGTTATTTCAATAGAGCCCATCAGAACTTTATTGAAAGGATCAGGCAAGACTACAGCGATATTACTACGGGCGATTTACGTATCTGTTGCTTGCTCCGGATGAATCTGTCGACTAAAGAGATCGCCTCATTGCTGAATATTTCTGTCCGTGCCGTAGAGCTCCGGCGTTATCGGCTCCGAAAAAGATTGGGACTCGAGGGCGATACGAACCTGGTGGAGTTTTTGATCAATTATTGACTATTCTAGATTTTGTTATTTGTAATAATCTATTCTTTAGTTTATTATATCAGATTATTATTGGTTTGAGAAACTGTTGATGTAGTGGCTCAAAATAATAATTATTCTTGCGAAACTCATGTTGTAGGCTAATTTTTGGCGTTAACCCTGAAATATACCTTTCTTTGCGCATCATCTCAAAACAAACAATTATCTGCATCATGGAAACACACATTTTAAAAACGATTGAACAAGAATTGAGCAGGTACGGTAAATTAGATCGTCGGACATTCTTGAAATTAGCGGCTATAAGCGGATTGACGATTACAAGCGTAAGAGAAGCGAAAGCGGCATCAAACGCAAAAGGTAAAATTGTCATTATTGGAGGTGGTGCGGCTGGAATAAGTATGGCCGTGAATCTGAAAAAACGACTGAATAATCCGGATATTACATTGATAGATCCCAGTGATCGGCAGTTTTATCAGCCTGGTTTTACGTTGATCGCTTCGGGCGTTTATCAACCGGATGATGTTTGGAAAAAACAGGAAGATTGTATTCCTGACGATATAAAATGGGTTAAGGATTCTGTCGCTGCTGTCGATCCCATTTGGAATCAAGTAACAACAGTTAATAATGGGAAAATACCTTATGATTTCCTGGTATTAACACCGGGTTTGGTCCTGAACTGGGATAAGATTGAGGGATTCTCTTATGATCGCCTTGGACAAGGAAGCGCAAATTGCATCTATGATTTCATGGGCGCTCAAAAGACATGGCAAGGATTTCAGGAATTCGTGTTGAATGGTGGCCGTGGAATTTATACGGATATTTAGACGAATAATAAATGCGGTGGCGCTCCCAAGAAGATCTGTTTGTTGACGGAGCATTACGCAAGAAAACAGGGCTTGCGAAATAATATCGAACTCGATTATTTCACGGCTGAGAAACAGTTGTATGATGTACCTTATTATACACCTCGCCTTTTGGAGATCTATGAGGAGAGGAATATTCCTATTAACCTGAATGTCCGTGTTAAGGGAATTGATCTGGATAAGAAACAGGTGCATTTTGAGAAGATAGAGAAGAAGGGTGATGAGAAGATCGTGACCCCGTTTATTGAGGATTATGATTTCTTGCACTTCACGCCGCCAATGTCAGCTCCTCGTTTCGTGTCGGAATCTGGCTTGAGCTGGACAGAAGGAAAGTTGGCCGCTGATGGTTGGGTGATGGTTGATCAAGATACTTTGATCCATAAGAAATATCCGAATATCATCTCGTTGGGTGATGTAGCGGGTATTCCGACAAGTAAGACTTCCGCGGCGGTACGTAAACAGGTCCCGATCGCTGTTGATAACCTGATCGCTCTCATGGAAGGCAAGGAGCCGTCTGCCAAGTATGATGGATATGCGGCTTGTCCGATCGTGACGGATTATGGTCATGTTCTTTTGTGTGAGTTTAATTACAAGAAAGAACCCGAGACTTCTTTCCCATTCACGCTCATCGACACGTCGAAAGAGCAGTGGCTGGCCTGGTTGTTGAAAGTTTATATATTAAAACCTATGTATTTCTATGGCATGCTTAAGGGGTATGCTTAATCTGATGGAAATACGACCAATATCTTAATAACTCCCTTTATTTAAAATGCCAAACTACAAAACCTCGGTTCAGTTGATTTTCTGGACCGAGGTTTTATGTTTTCTGGAAGCTGAACTTCTGTTATTTCGCCCGAGTGGCTTTATCTACCAGATAGACGATCGATTTATAGGAGATACCACTGTTCATGGAGAGTCCGATCTCGCATGTGCGACTGTTACTGTAGCCTTCGGTAGCGCCTTTCAGGTTGGGCTTCAATGCACGTAGGGCGGAAGCGTTCAGTTCCGGGAAGAAGAATCCACGGTCGCCAGCCCAGCCACAACAGGTGACCTCTTCAGGTGAGACAACCCGCTCAGCGCAGAGACCCGCTAAGGCTTTCAGTTTATCTTTTACGCCCATCTTCGTCGTGCTGCAAGTGCTGTGGACCGCTACCGTGATTGGCCGAGGCTCAGAGGCGATCCATTGCCTCCGGATAATGGATAACGCAGCCCGCCTTTCTCAAGAGCGCTTCGGTCTTGTGAGTCACGTCGATTGCCTCATCGCTCTTGTTGTAATCGGCAGAGATACCCATCGTTCGGGTGATACAAGCGGGGAAATAGACCATTTCAAATCCCGATGTGGTTGCTTGTGTCGGAAGCGGTTTTGGCCGTTTAGCGCCGGATGGCGTATAACGGGTCCAAAGCGGGAAACGGTGTCCGGAAGCTTCAAACAGGAACCGGGTCAGCCGTTCGAAATTATCGTAACCGACCACTTTCGAGAGTAAATGTGGTAGATGGAGCAGAGGTCTTAAGGTCGCGGTCGTTCCTGCCATGTGGTTGGCGATGAAGGAGGCGATCCGGTTGGCTGTCGCACTGTTCTCTTTCCAGCGCAGCTCCTTGATCAGCAATCCGGTATTGATTCCGACCGGGCAGGCTGTCGCGCAGAGGCCATCGGTTGCGCAAGTCTTGTTTCCCTTATAGTCGAACGCCTCTTTCAACTCCCTGTAAAGCGGGCTGTTACTTCCGTCATTAGCGGCCAGGTCGGCTAGCTTACGATAGATCACGACTCGCTGCCGGGGCGTGAGTGTCAAGTTGCGTGCGGGGCATTGTACCTCACAGAAACCACATTCGATACATTTGTCAATCCGGTCATTAGCTAATGGAATGCGTTTAAGGTCCTTGAGAAAGACTTCCGGATCCTCGTTCAGCAGGACACCCGGGTTTAACAGATTGTCTGGATCGACCGCTTGTTTTACACGCCACATCAACCGATAGATCTCGCTGCCCCATTCACGCTCGACAAAGGGAGCCATGTTGCGTCCCGTGCCATGTTCGGCTTTTAGGCTTCCGTCGAAAGCAAGTACGTCGTCGACCAGCTCGCGCATGAAGGCGGCGTAGTTGTCGATACCGGCTTGGTGGTTGATATCGGGGAAAATGGTGAAATGGACATTTCCGTCGAGCAGGTGTCCCCACATGACGAAGTTATCGTAGTGATAACGGCATAATGTTTCTCTTACCTGAGTTAACGCGTCTCCTAAAGCCGCCTCACGGAAGGCGATATCCTCAATGATCGCTACGGTGCCTCGCGGGCGGCTGCCCGCAGCGGAGGTGAAAAGGCCGTTGCGTACACGCCAATAGGTCGCGTAGAGATGTGGGTCGGTCGTGAACGAGACGGGATAAAGCGTATGGACATCTTGGAGCTTCTGCTCGATTTCCTGGAATTGGAGCGCTAATGCCTCAGGCGTGTCGGATGAGGTATCGATCAGCAAGGCTACCGCTTCGTCGGGCAGGCCTTTCAGTTCTTCAGGCATGCCTGGCTCATCCTGGACGGTACGCAGGGCGTTACGGTCCATCAACTCGGCCGCTGATACTTTCGAGCATTGGCGTAGTGGGCCGATCGCCTTGCAGGCCTCTTTCAGGTTGAGGAAATAGATCAGGGCTGAAGCCTTCAACGGATCGTTGGGAACGGTCTTGAATACCACTTCGGAGATGAATCCGAGTGTTCCTTCCGAACCGATCATCAGGTGTGCCAGGATATCGATGGGATCCTCATGGTCGAGGAAAGAGTTCATGCCATAACCGCAAGTATTCTTCAGTTCGAACTTGTGTTGGATCCGTTTGCGGACTTTGTCGTTCGACAGGATCTCTTCACGGAGCTGTCTCAGGTCGGAAAGGAGGGAGGCGTGGCTCTGGCTGAAAGCTTGTCGGCTTTCGGCTGAGGCGGTATCGACCATCGTGCCATCGGCCAGGATGAAACGCATGCTCTCGATCGTGTGATAAGAATTGTAAGTGATGCCGTAGCTTGAGCCGCTCGAATTATTGGCGACAATACCGCCGATCTTGGCGGACTTGATCGACGCTGGCTGCGGTCCCAGCTTCCGTCCATAAGGCTGGAGCAGGCGGTTGGCTGCCTCGCCGGTGATGCTGCACGGTAGTTTGACGCGCTGTCCTTTGTCGAGTATTTGAGCGTGGCCGTAATCGGGGCCGATCTCGATCAATACCGAGTTGGTGATGGTTTGTCCTGATAAGGAGGTACCGCCAGCCTTGAAGGTGACCGGTTTTTTCGTTTCCCGGCATTCTTGTAAGACCTGTATCAGTGTCTCATCGCTGTTGACAATCTCTACTCGCTCAGGGACGAGGCGGTAGAGGCCCGCGTCGGTGCCTTTGGCCAGGCGGGTCAAGGCATCCGTATAGGTTTTTCTTTCCTTTTCCATCTGTTGTTTGTTTTTAGATAACGCGAAAGTAACGAAGAAACCCGCTCGTGTGGGGATATGGAACGGCTAAAATACATAAAAATAGGTATTGATCGCTGGTGGGCAATAGCTGATCTTTGCTAACGATATAATTCTAAATAAATTCAGTATGAAAAAGATTGGTATATTTTATGGCTCATCCAGCGGTACGACCGGGGATATTGCCCAGCGTATTGCCGCTAAACTTGGTGTCGATTCGGAAGCGATTCACGATGTCGCCAGTGCGAGTCCCGATTTGTTGCTGGCATATGATTGTCTTTTGTTGGGCAGTTCCACTTGGGGCGCTGGTGATTTGCAGGATGATTGGGAAGGCTTCTTGCCCAAGGCCCAGAAGTTGGATCTTTCCGGTAAGTTGGTCGCTCTTTTCGGTTGTGGTGATTCTGCCTCGTTTGGCGACACTTTCTGTGACGCGATCGGGACGATCCATGATGGGCTGGTGGCGACCGGTTGTCAGTTTGTTGGCTCGATGGATCCCGCAGGTTATACCTTTGACGCCTCGACCGCTCTGGTTGATGGACAGTTTATCGGTTTGCCTCTTGATGAGATGAACGAGGATGACCAGACCGATAGCCGGATCGACCAGTGGATCGATTCGTTCAAGCAGCTGTTGGATTGATAGTCGTCGTAATAAAAAGGAAGCGCCCTCCCTCACGGGACAGCGCTTCTTCCTTATTCGTTTTGGTCGATAATCAGCGATTAAAGCTAACTTTATCCAATAACACGTTTATAACCATATACAGCACATTCGCCCAATTCCTCCTCGATGCGGAGCAATTGGTTATATTTTGCCATCCGGTCGGAGCGGCTCAACGAACCGGTCTTGATCTGTCCGCTGTTGGTGGCGACGGCAATATCGGCGATGGTCGCATCTTCCGTCTCGCCCGAGCGGTGAGAGGTCACGGTCGTATAACCATGGCGATGAGCCATCTCGATCGCGTTGAGAGTCTCGGTCAACGAACCAATCTGGTTCACCTTGATCAGGATTGAGTTCGCGCAACCCTCTTGAATGCCACGTGACAGGAAGTCGACATTGGTCACGAAGAGGTCGTCGCCAACCAATTGGCAACGCTTGCCGATCCGGTCGGTCAACTTTTTCCAGCCGGCCCAGTCGTTCTCGCTCATGCCATCCTCAATGGAATCGATCGGATAGGTATCAATCAGTTTTTCCAGATAATCCACTTGCTCGTCGGAGGTTCGTTTAACACCCTTGTCGCCCTCGAACTTCGTATAGTCGTAAACGCCATCCGCATAGAATTCCGATGAGGCGCAATCCATGCCGATCATCACGTCTTTTCCCGGAACATAACCTGCGGCCTTGATCGCTGCGATGATTGAGTTCAAGGCATCTTCCGTTCCGTCGAGGTTTGGGGCAAAACCACCTTCATCACCGACAGCCGTACTCAATCCCCGGTCGTGCAAGACTTTTTTCAGGGCATGGAATACTTCGGCCCCCATTCGTAAACCCTCCTTGAAAGAGGAAGCGCCGACCGGACGGATCATGAACTCCTGGAACGCGATTGGCGCGTCGCTGTGCGAGCCGCCGTTGATGATGTTCATCATCGGTACCGGCATCACATAGGTGTTGGTTCCGCCAATGTAACGGTATAAAGGAATATCCAGGTAATTGGCCGCGGCCTTAGCTACTGCCAGCGAGACGCCAAGGATAGCGTTGGCGCCCAGGTTCGATTTGGTCTTTGTCCCGTCGAGAGCCAGCATCTTATGGTCGATCCGGACTTGCTCGAGAGCGGAGATGCCGATCTGGGCGGGCGCTATGATATTATTGATATTGTCTACTGGCTTTTGGACTCCTTTTCCGCCATAGCGGCTCTTGTCGCCATCGCGAAGCTCAAGGGCTTCATGCTCGCCAGTTGAGGCGCCCGACGGGACAGAGGCACGTCCCATGACACCCGACTCCAACCAAACATCGACCTCTACGGTCGGATTGCCTCTCGAATCCAGGATCTCGCGTCCTATTATCTTCTCTATTCTCATATAAGTCTCGTATTTATAATGTTTACGTTGCGAAGTTAGCGCTCTCGCCTGAGTCGCGAAATCGCCATTTCTTGCTATTTAAACCATTTTGGTTACCTAAAAGTTGGTAACCCGCCTATAATTTTCCGCGGATCCGGCTCAACGACTCGGGAGCCATCAGCAGGTAGGAGGCGATGTGGTTGACCGAGGCCCGTTTGGCGATCTCGGGAAACTCGCGACGGAAACGGATATAACGGTCGCGTGCCGACTCGAACCGGAAGACGTCCGCCTTCAGTTGGGCGGAGACCAGGTTGATCTCCAGGAAGCGGCGGTAAAGCCCGTTGATGGCCAGCGACTCTTTGAGCAGTGAGAGCAGGTTCTGATAGGAAAGCTGATAATAGGCGGTTGGCTCCAGCGCCTCGATGGCCCATCGGGAGGGCTTGCCGAGAAAAGTGCTGTAAAAACAACTCATGACGTTGCCCTCGCAAGCGAAAAGTTCGGTCACGTCGTGCCCGTTTTTATAATAATAAAGACGCAGCAATCCCTTCTTGACAAAAAAGAATGATTTGGCGGTACTACCTACCTCCAACAGTTTTCCGCCTTTGGCGATTTCATGATAATCCACGAATGAGATCAGCTTCTCCAAATCTTCAGAGGGGAGCGGGTACATTCGGTCAGTGATGTTTTTCATGATTGTTCGTAGTTCTTTCATAAGCATTTTCTGATCTATGTCATTTATTGTATTCCTGCAAAGGTATAATTTTGCGTGTAACAAAGGGAATAAAAGAATAATTTTTATTGATTAGTCAAAATTAGTCTAGGCAAAAAGATTAAAGTTGGAGTGCGCATGAAAGGCCGCAAGGCCATCCACTCCTAAGTAAACATAGTTTGACAAAGGTTAAGGCCTGATCGCGAGATCGGGCCTTAATTGTTTTGTGGCGGTCGAATCCCTCAATGTGGCGAATCCAACCGATAAAAAGAGGCGAGGGCCGCTTTGTCTGGTGTCGGAGATGACAAAGAGCCCTGCGCCGGGATGAATCAATAGGGACGGAAGCCAATGATCTGGCGAACCTCGTTGAGCGTCTTGGCCGCGCTCTCGCGAGACTTCTCCGCACCGGCCTTGATGACCTTCATCAGCAACTCGTCGTTGTTCTGGATATCGAGGATGCGCTCGCGGATCGGGGCGCAGAAGTTGTTGATATCCTCGGCCAGCTGTTTCTTCATGTCGCCGTAGCGAATCTCGCAGTTGTTATATTTCTCGTTGAAATAGTCGTAAGTATCTTTGCTTGAAACGATCTCCATCATCGTGAAGAGGTTAGCGATCGGTTCCGGCTTAACGCTGTTCGGTTCTGTTGGACCCGCATCGGTAACCGCTTTCATGACCTTCTTGCGGATTGTCTTCTCATCGTCGACCAGGTAGATCGCGTTACCCTCGCTCTTGCCCATCTTACCGGAGCCATCCAGGCCAGGCACCTTGACGGAGCGTTCGCCCAGGTGGAATGAGGCGGGCTCGGGGAAGAACTCTACGCCATAAGTCGAGTTGAACCGGCGGGCGAACCGACGGGCCATCTCCATGTTTTGCTCCTGGTCCTTGCCGACAGGAACCTTCACGGCCTTGTGGATGATGATATCGGCCGCCATCAGGGTCGGGTAAGTCAGAAGGCCGGCGCTGACGCTGTGCTTGTTGCCCTCATTGAAGATCTCACGCTCCATGTCCTTCTCGTTGTCGAGGCGCAATTGCTTGCGGGCCTTGTCCTTGAACGAGGTGGTGCGCATCAGCTCGCCGATACCGGCGTTCATGTTGAGATAGAGGTATAATTCCACCACCTCGGGCACGTCGCTCTGTACGTAGATGGTCGCCTTCTCGGGGTCGATGCCGCAGGCCAGATATTCGGAGAGGATGGTCTTTACGCTGTTCCTGATGTTGTCCGGATGCGGGTGCGTCGTCAACGAGTGCCAATCGGCGATAAAGAAATAGCAATTATACTCGTTCTGCATCTGCAAAAAACTCTTGACCGCGCCGAAATAGTTACCCAGGTGCAAGTTCCCGGTCGGGCGGATTCCGCTAACAACTGTTTCCATATCTTTTGATCAAATGATTAAATGAATTTACGATGGCGACAAAGTTAATAAATAATCGCGCTTTCGCCAACCTACTCTGGCCCGACAATTTAAATAGGTTAAAGCGTTATTAAAGGTCGTAAAATATGGGATCGGTAACGGAAAGATCCTTTCTTTCGCGCCCAAAAGAGCGTGTGAACAGGGATGAAAACGATTTCGGCGAGTGAATTTGAGGCGCAGTTCAAGAGTCTTTACCGACCCTTGTGCCTGTTGGCGTTGCGTTATACCGACCGGATCGACGAGGCGGAGGACATTGTCCAGCAAGCCTTCGCCGACGTGTGGGATAAGAGTGTCGCCGGTCTTTTCATCGGCAACCTGAAGGCCTATCTTTTCCAGGCGGTCCGTAACCGTTCGCTCGATGCCGTCCAGTCGGCCAATCGGGAGACCCCGCTCGATGAGTTGCCCGACGATACACCCGATCTTTCCGGTGATGAGGCGATGGCCCGGGCCGAGCGGGATGCCCGTTTATGGCAGGCGATTGATGACCTGCCTGCCGAGCGGCGACGCATTTTCCTTATGGCCAAGCGGGATGGCTTGAGTTACCGTGAGATCGCCGATGAGCTGCGTCTCTCGATCAAGACTGTCGAGAACCAGATGTCGAAAGCCTTGAAAACACTTCGTGAAACAGCGATCAAGATCTATACCTTCTTTTTTGGATAAGTGTACCAAGCTTTGGTAATGTCATTACCATCCAGTGGTAATTTTATTTCCATCCGATGGTAATTCCATTTCCATGCTGTGGTAATCTCATTTTCATCCGGTGGTAATTTTCTTCCAAAACGGAGGAAATTCCCCGTTTGTTCACACGTACGTATGTATCGTCCTTCACATACGTACGTGTTGCCTGACAAGAACTTATGTGTCGCCTCTCACATACGTACCTGTCGCCTTATACGTACGTATGTGTTGGGAAGCCCCGTTTATCCGGGCGATTTTCCCAAAAATTTTTATTCTCCCGATAGGGGTTTTTATATCTCTTGCCGTCTTATGGGCAAAAACAAGATGAATCATTAATTCAAGAATCATATGAGAACAAGTAAATGGATGACATTGGCGCTGGCTTTCGGTATGAGCGGCGCGTTGGCAATGGCCCAGAAACCTTGGCAGGTAACACCAGAAGCCGGGTTGGTCGTGAACAAGGAGAATACAGGTGCTCCTGTCGAGTTGGGATTTAAGGCTGGAGTCGGAGTCTATTATCAAATTAAGGAATCATTAGGCATGACCAAACCTTCGTTTGGATTAAAATCTGGCCTTTTTGTACTTCAGCAGAAAGGAGGTTACAATGCGATGTCTGCAGGATCTATCCCAGTGGGTGATGGTTATTATATGGATGGCTCATCCGACGACGTGACTCGTTATTATTTGCAATTGCCGGTGATGGCTGCTTGGGGATTTAAATTGTGTGATGATGTTCAGTTGAATCTGGCTGTTGGTCCTTATGTGGGTGTCGGTATTGCCGGAAAAGGGCATCTGTATTATACGGCGACCGCTTATGAGGATGGCGTGACAGATTATAAGCATGAGCATCACGATTTCAATCCGTTTGAGGGAAAGCAGGTTAACGATGAGTATCGAATTGAGGCGTCGCCCCGTTTCGACTGGGGAGGAACCGCCTCGGCCGGCATTACGGTGAAGCGGGTCTCTTTCTCGATCGGCTACGATATCGCTTTCGGCGACCTGTATGAGAGACAGAACGACCTGCGTGTCCGCAACCACATGGTTAGCTTCACGTTTGGATATACGTTATAACTGGTGAGTAGACCCATCTTGATATTATCGGTATGGCAACAAGAAAATGGAAAACTCTGGTTCTGGTTTTAGGCTTGAGTGGTGTGTTAGCGTTTGGCCAAGAGCCTTGGGTAATTACGCCTGAGGGCGGATTGTTGGTGAATAAGGAAAACTCGAGTGCGATTGTCCGGCTGGGTTTTAAGGCGGGTGTCGGGGTTTATCATCAGATTAAGGCCGGATTGGGCGAGACAAAGCCCGCTTTTGGCCTGAAATCAGGATTGTACATCATACAACAACATGGGTTATACAACGCATTAGGATCACAACCTCTTTTGGATGATAATTATTACGTGACAAGTATCGGCTCTTCCTCAACCCGCTATTATCTGCAATTGCCGGTTATGCCCATGTGGCGTTTTGCGCTGGCCGATGATATCTCGTTGGACCTCGCTATCGGTCCTTATGTGGGGGTTGGTGTTGGAGGCAATGGCTACGTGGCGATTAATGCGGAATTGTTGAATGGTCGTGACGAATTGGGATTGGAGCCCTTCAAAGATATATATGAGGAATTTAATCCTTTTGAAGGGAAACGTATAGATGATTACTATCGGATCAAGTCGACACCTCGTTTTGATTGGGGTGGAACGGCTTCGGTGGGTATTACCGTAAGGCGGGTCTCTTTCTCGATCGGTTGTGATGTCGCTTTCGGACATATCACCGATGATCAGACTCAGTTCCTGAGCCGGAGCCAGATGGTCAGTTTCATGTTAGGGTATAAATTGTAAGACAAGAGCGAATTAAATTCAGAGACGATGGAGGTGAATGGACATGTGTTACATTATCCGTATGGAAAGACAGCGATAAGTCTGTTGGTTGGAACCTTGATGTTGGGGGTGCCATCCTGTTCCGGATTGAATGGATGGCAGGATGGTCACCACACGGTCAGGAGTGGTGTATCGCATAGATCCACTCCCTCTTTTGGAGAGATTCAAGGGACACTGCTTTTAGATCGGTCTTTTAGTGCGGAGTCTGGTGTAGAGTGAACAAGTTTAGGGAGTGGATGAATATGAGGAAATATTTATTTTTGTTGGCGCTGTGCGCCTTGTGCGGATGGAATGTGGCTCATGCCCAATGGTCGGTAACGCCGAAGGCGGGCGTAAACGTGACGAAAGAGAGCGGATCGCCCGCGAAAGTCGGTTATAAGATCGGGGCGGCGGTACGCTATGAGTTTGAGAACAGCGGTTTCTCCTTGCAATCGGGATTGTATTTCACGCAACGTGGACGGGGCGTGAACCGGTCGCTTAACCTTTGGGGCGAGGGGATCGACTCGGAAGGAAATAAGGTGGGATTTTCCCGGCCTTTCTATTTGAATGGTGAGGATTATTGCTTTTCTACCTATTATTATAACTATATTTCCGACGAGGATTTCTATTATGGTGGTCTTGGCATGATGACTCAAGTGCCCGACTTGAAAGATGCGAAGCTGAAAAGGATGGAATATTATGAGTCACATAACCATCGCTATTATTTGCAATTGCCAATCATGATGCGCTACGATTGGAAGATTGGGGATAAGGCACGGTTTCATCTTGCGCTTGGCCCATACATCGCTTATGGCTTGGGTGGCAACGCCTATTCGGAGGTACAGGGTTTTGAGCTCAAGCAAGATGAGGGGCGTTATGAGATCGTGCGGGATTATCGGGAGTCGGAACGGAATCCTTTTGATCAGGGGAGGCGTCGCTTCGATTGGGGCATCTCCGCTGAGGCGGGTTTCGATATCGGTCGCTGGTCGATTGCCCTGGACTACGACTTGGGGCTTGGCAAGCAATACCGGTCTGATGGTATTGACGCGAAATACCATACGATCAGCCTGACCGTGGGCTATCGTTTCTGATGGATGCCGGGGCATGTCCCGCTTAGCGTTGGTCAGGATGCCTGATTACCCTTAATCAGAGTGTCTGATTACCTCTAATCAGGGTGTCTGGTCAGGGTTGATCAGGATTGGGGCGAATATCGTATCTTTGCGTTGGATTCTTGACAGGTGAATGAAAGATAAAATGGACAACGAACGTTTAAATAAGGAAAAGGAGAGGGAAGAGGCGATCCGTTTCGTGGCTCGTCATTACGAACCGGCCGCGCTCGACGCGGACGCCGCATGGAGGCGCTTTGCCTCCGGGCACGCAATTCCTCGTGAGCGTTCGTTTGCCCGTTCGCGTTGGATGGCCGTGGCGGCAGTTCTCTTGGCGTTAGTGGCTTTTGGCGCGACCTATTGGTGGCGACAGGGACAGCCGGATTGGGTGCTGGTGGCTTCGGGAGACGCGACGACCAAGGTGGTCCTCCTGCCGGACAGTACGCGGGTGACACTGGCCGCCCACTCGTCGTTGCGTTATGACGCGCGCCATTTTGGCGACGAGGGACGCGACGTGGAGCTTCGGGGAAAGGGGCTCTTCCGGGTGACGCATGACGAGTCGTCGCCTTTCACAGCCCATACGGCTCACGCCGCCGTCCGGGTGTTGGGCACCAGTTTCCAGATTGATTGCCGGGAGGATGAGACAAGGCTGGATGTCCGGAGCGGTCGGGTTCGTTTCTCCGCGTCCGGCGATCCAACTTTGGAGCCATTGGTCCTGACGGCTGGAATGTCGGCAGCCTATCGGGTAGGCGACACCTCGATCCGGCGATTGGTGGAAACAACGGACGATGTGAACCGTTTCTCATGGGAGAACCGGGTGCTTCGTTTTCGTGAGACGCCTCTGGAGCAGGTAATCCGTGATATCGAGGATTGTTATCAAACCAGGATCGTGAACCGGGGGACGACTTCCGATGCTCGCTTGACATCGGTTTATGAGGCGGTGCCCTTGCCCGACCTGTTGGCGATTATCAATGAGACGCTTGGGGTTGACCTGGCCGTGGCGGATAACTAGAAGAACAGGAAAGAGAATGGAGTAAAGAGATGAGGATAGGCGAACGACAAGTTTGGCTCGCGATTGCCGTGTGGTTGATGATGGCGGCGCTTCCGGTCGTAGGACAGGAGGCGTCGCCTTTGGCCGTTCGTGTGACGGTGGAGGCGAGCGAGATGCCTCTTGTTAATTTGCTCGACGAGCTTGAGCGGCAATCCGGTTGTCGTTTTTCTTACGAGTCGTCGTTATTGGAACGTGAGCCGGCGGCGACGGTTGCCTTTCATGAGCTCCCGCTGGCCGAGGCGTTGGATCGTCTGTTCGCCTCGAGGCCCATCGTCTGGAGACAGACGGGGCGGTACGTCATCTTGCGGGCGGCCCGACGGTTGGTGACGGTGAGCGGATTCGTGCGCGACGCCTCCTCGCACGAGACCCTGTTGAGCGCTTCCGTTTGGGATCGTGCCCGAAACCAAGGAACAGTCACGAACCATTACGGTTATTATAGTCTTTTGTTGCCTCAGGGCAAGGTTCGTTTGCGAGCCTCTTATGTTGGATTCGCTTCGCGGACAGTCGAGCTCGACCTGCGGAGCGATACGGTTGTCAATTTCTCCTTAAGCTCGTTGGGGCAATTAGATGAGGTGCTGGTAATTGGTTCTTCCTTCCGGCAAGAGGCCTTGCGCACCCGTCCCGGCGTGGAGGAGCTTCAGCCACAACGCGTACAGGCTTTGCCGAATCTTTTGGGTGAGGCGGATATGGTGCGTTCCCTGCAATACTTGCCGGGCGTGGCGGTGGGCGATGATGGGTTGACAACACTTTCTGTCCGGGGAGGTAATACCGACGAGAATCTTTATCTGTTTGATGGCAATCCGCTCTATTACGTGAGTCATGTGATGGGTGTTTTCTCCGCCTTTAATCCCGACGCGTTGAAGAACATTACCTTTTATAAAGGGGCTTTTCCGGCGGAATATGGTGGGCGGCTCTCATCGGTTGTCGACGTGCGGATGCGTGATGGCGATCTCCATGCCTATCATGGGAATATCTCTGTCGGCTTGCTTTCGGCCAGGGCCAATTTGGAGGGACCGAT
>USAD01000010.1 GCA_900552415.1 uncultured Parabacteroides sp. | reverse complement strand
CAAGTGTAATGCCTGATAACCATTTGCCTTCGGACGGCTTACCCAGTCACGAATCCGGTCCGGACGGATCCGGTATATATCGGTAATCGCCGAATAGATATCCCAGCACTGATTCTTCTCGTCGACTCCGGGCAATGGATCAAAAATGATACGTACCGCATAAATATCATATATATCCTCGAACGTAACTCCTTTGCTCTGCATCTTGTTCCAGATGGAATAGGCCGACTTCACCCGGGCTTTCATCTCATAATCCAGCCCCATCGCTTTCAGCTTCTCATGCACGGGAGCGGCGAAATGCTCAAAAAGTTGATTACGGGATTCCTCTGTCGCCTTCAGCTTATCGGTAATAAATTCATATTCCTGAGGATGCTCATACTTAAAGCTCAAATCCTCCAACTCTGTCTTGATCGAGAAAAGTCCCAGGCGATGGGCCAATGGCGCATAGAGGTAAAGCGTCTCGCCCGCGATCTTGAACTGCTTTGCCGGAAGCATTGAGCCCAGCGTCCTCATATTGTGCAAACGGTCAGCGATCTTGATCAGGATAACCCGGATATCATCACTCATCGTCAGCAACAATTTACGGAAATTCTCCGCCTGGGCCGAGGCCTGGCTACCAAAAATACCACCGGAGATCTTCGTCAGTCCATCGACAATCTGGGCGATCTTGTCGCCAAACATATTACGGATATCCTCTACCGTATATTCCGTATCCTCGACAACATCATGAAGCAAGGCGGAACAGATAGAAGTGGAGCCCAATCCCATCTCACGGCAAACAATCCGAGCCACGGCGATCGGATGCATAATATAAGGTTCGCCAGAACGCCTCTTTACGCCAGCGTGCGCCTGGTTCGCGAAGTTAAAAGCCTTAGTGATGCGCTCGATCTTGCGCCGGTGATTCGACTTAAGGTAATCTTGCAGCAACTCATTGAAGCCATCCTGAATCATCTTCTCCTCGGGAGACAGATTGGTAGAGGTAGCAACCGCCGCAGCCGTATCTGTTGTGTTCTTTGTATCGCCCATGGTCTTTCTCTCCTCTTATTTTTTAAGCAGTATGAACACAAATATATGGGAAATAATCGGGAATATTATAGGATTCACACAAGATTTCTTCATAAAAAATAACATTAAGGGGCATCACCATGGACCAATAGGCCAATCGCCTTAACCCTAATTTGAAAAAAAGGCCTATTTTTGTGGCAAATAGGAGTTTTCGCATGAAATACATAACAATCATCATATCGCTTTTAGGGCTTTCTTGGTCCGCCATCGCCCAAGACATCAAAGGGCACATCCTGGACAGCAAGAGCAGCGAGCCCCTGACGGGTGTCAATGTCTATTATAAGGATAAAGGCGGAACCCGCGGAACCGTCTCGGACATCAACGGCTACTATGAATTGAGAGTAACCGATGGCGAGGCTTCGATCACCTTCAGTTATCTGGGATATGAGACGACGACCCTCACGGTCCATGTCGCTCCCGGCCAGTTCCTCACACAAGACGTGCGACTCGAGCCACGAGCAACGATGATGGACGAGGTAGTGGTCAGCGTCGGGCGCCATGAGCAGAAACTGAGTGAGGTTACCGTCTCGATGGATCTCCTGAAAGCGGATGAGATCACCCGACAGGCTCCCAAGGACCTGACCGATGTCCTGAAAAACATTTCGGGCGTGGAGGTAACCGACCGGCAACCCTCTATCCGAGGTGGCACGGGCTGGACCTACGGCGTGGGCAGTCGCTGCCTGATCCTCGTGGATGGCATGTCGGTCTTGACTCCCGCCTCGGGCGAGATCAACTGGAACATGATCCCAATGGAGAACATCGACCAAGTGGAAGTGCTCAAAGGGGCGTCGTCCGTACTCTATGGCTCATCGGCCCTGAATGGCCTGATCCATATCCGCACCAAACGGCCTTCTTTGGAGCCGCATACCCGTGTCAACCTGCAAGGTGGACTTTACGGAAGCCCATCTCCCGTCAGCGCGCCGCTTTATGGCGGACTCGACCTCTCGCACACTCGCCAGATCAAGAATCTGGACCTGAGCCTGGCGGGAAATACCTTCATCGACAACGGCTACCGGATCGACAACTACAACCGCCGTGTCCGGCTGGGTGGCAACCTGACCTATCGGGATCCCAACATACAGGGACTCAACTATGGAGCCAACCTGAATTATCTTTACAATGACTACACCGGTTTCTTCATCTGGCGCTCGTCCGACGAGCCCTACACGCAGTCGCCCCTGGCCAACATGGGCCGACGGGAACACTCGTTCTACATCGATCCATTCCTTAATTACACCAACGAGGAGAAGGGCACGACTCATCGTCTCAAGGGACGATTTTACCATCGGGGCAGCCGGATCATCACGCACACGACCAACAAGAGCCTCTATGATATCACGAACAACATGGGATTCCAGTCCTCATCATGGCTCGAACTTTCGGGCATGCTCGGCAACTGGCAACAGACACTCCTGCCGATCGTCCTACCACACCTGACGGAAGTGATGAATGGAAGTGTCAGCGGATTGATGAACGACCTGGGCGAGTTAGGTAACCACTTCTTCCCCAACGCCACCTCAGCCGATTATATGGATCTGGTATCCTGGATCATGGGGCACACGCCCCTGCCCTCGGACGGCGACATTGCCGGCTGGCTCCAGGAGAACGCCGATAAGCCCGCCAACAACCGGGCTAATCAAGGAACCGATCACACCTACGCTTACGATCTGGATTACCAATTCAGCAAGGCGTTCGATGCCTCCCGACTGACGGTCGGCGGCACCTACGAACGCATCTTTGCCAACTCGGCCGTCACCGGCAAGCACTGGAGCGATAATGTCGCCCTCTTCGCCCAATACGACCAAACGCTGCTCGACCGGCTGAACCTCTCGCTCGGTCTTCGCCTGGAGTACTATCGGGTAGACGATAACTATCGGGAGGCGGAGACCAACCTGCTGGGCGTCAATGTCCCGGTCAAGCCCGTCTTCCGTGGCGGCCTGAACTACGCTTTAGGTGAATACAGCTTCCTCAGGGCCTCCTTCGGTCAAGGCTATCGCTATCCATCCGTCACGGAGAAATTCATCCTGAAGGACATCGGTGGTGTCGGTGCCTTCCCCAACAAGGATTTGAAAGCCGAACAGGGCTATAACGCGGAAGTGGGCATCAAGCAAGGCTATGCCTTCGGCAACCTGAAAGGCTTTATCGACGCCGCCGCCTTTTATACCCGTTATAAGGACATGATCGAATTCCGTTTCGGCCTGTTCAACAACACGACCTTCGACTATATCGACGGACTCGCGCCAATGATCAGCACCTTGACCAGCGGCGAGGGATTGGGTATCGGCGCCCAGTTCACCAATGTCGGGCGGGCAGAGATTTACGGTGTCGACCTCTCCACCAACGGAGTCTATACCTTCAATAAGGATACCCGATTGAACTATATGCTGGGTTATGTCTACAATAACCCGATCGACCTCGACGTGGATAGCCGCAAGGCGGAAGAGGAAGCCAACGATGATCTCTTGGCGATGCGCTCGAAATCGAACGTCAACCGCTTTCTGAAATACCGTCAGAAACATTCCGTCAAGGCCGTTCTCTATCTGGAATGGAAACGGTTCAACTTCGGTACCAACTTATCCTGGAAAAGCAAGACCCTGGCGGTGGACTACTTCATGGTCGATGAACGGGAGAAGCTGGAACCAAACCTGATGGATTACCTGCGAGGACTCCTGTTCGGCAACCTGCACGACTATTGGGCAGAGAATAACCGCAGTTATCTCGTCATGGACCTGAGAGCCGGCATGCGAATCACCGACCGCATCCACCTGCAGGCGCAAGTGAACAACATCTGGAACAAACGCTACACGGCACGCCCAATGGATGTCGGCACGCCCCGTACGTTCATCCTGCAATTGGGTTTCGATCTCTAAGGTGTGCGAGCGCGGGGCCGAGCCCAGAGCCTTGCGGGCGGCATTCCTGTACTTCCCGGGAGACATTGGAGTACCATCCCGCACCGAATTACTGTACTTCACGTACCGAACTACAGTACTTCACGCGCCGAACTACAGTAATTCAGCATAACATTGGAACGACATCCGCAAGGCTTTCTTAAGGATAGCAGGTCGCTTATTCAGCCCCTGAGGGAACCACTACCGGCTTTACGCTCACCCCAACATATGATACCCTTTCAACTCATGCCGGAGCGCCAACGCCCGTCCGCCAGTCACCTTGTCCATCAAGGCCCAAAAACGGTCGTTGTGGCTCATCTCGACCGTATGGCATAACTCATGCAACAGGACATAATCGACCAGATGCCAGGGAAGGAGCATCAACGACAAGGAGAGGTTAATATTTTTCCGGCTGGTACAACTGCCCCAATGACTCTTGCTGTTATTGATCTTCACCTCACTGAAACGAAAGCCATGACGCATGGCCAATCCGGAAAGCCTGCCGGGCAGGAGCCGCTTGGCCTCATGGCGCAAGGCCCGCTCGATCATTGACCGAAGCAATTCCTGCACCCTCGCGTCGCTAAAACAGGTCTCAACGGGGCACTCGACCGACAACACCTCATCCTGCAGGCGCATCCGGAAATCCTTTCGCTCCGACCGGCAGATCCGCACACAGAACGTCGTGGCCCGCAAGTCGGTCGACTCATCCAGCGGCAGTCGCTCCGGATGTTTCACCAATGCCGTCTCGATCCGTGCACGGTTCTCATTAATAAAACGCCGCATCAGCGCTTCATTGCCCCCAACCGGCATCACGGCCAGCACCTTTCCTTTACTGATCTTCAAGCTATAATGCCTTGCTTTCGGGCTTTGCCTGAAAGTGACCATGCCTATTCCCTCTATGAATACCTCTTTTTCCATGACCGCCCGCGAAAGTAACGAATAAAACAAAATTAATCAAATAGAAATCATTATCTTCGCGGGCAGAAAAACAACTTTAATAAACTATTGAAATCATGAGTAAGAAAGCGCTTTTAATCATTTGTGACGGTTGGGGTATTGGCGACAAAGGCAAGGACGACGTGATCTCTTGCACACCGACTCCGTATTGGGATTCTTTGTTGGCAACCTATCCTCATTCACAATTACAAGCGAGCGGCGAGAATGTAGGCCTGCCTGATGGCCAAATGGGGAACTCGGAGGTAGGTCACCTGAACATTGGCGCCGGCCGTATCGTTTATCAGGACCTGGTAAAGATCAACCGGGCATGCGCAGACAACAGCATCCTGAAGAACAAGGAGATTGTTTCCGCTTTCTCTTACGCGAAAGAGAACAGCAAGAGCGTCCACTTCATGGGCTTGACTTCCAATGGCGGTGTACACAGCTCATTGGATCACCTTTTCAAACTTTGCGACATCGCGAAGGAATATGAGATCAAGAATACATTCATCCACTGTTTCATGGATGGCCGTGATACCGACCCGAAGAGCGGTAAGGGCTTCATCGAGGAGTTGACAGCGCACTGCGCCAAATCCGCCGGCACGATCGCCTCTATAGTTGGTCGTTTCTACGCGATGGACCGCGACAAACGTTGGGAGCGTGTCAAAGAGGCTTACGACCTGTTGATCGAGGGTAAGGGCAAGCAAGCTACCGATATGGTACAGGCTATGCAAGAGTCTTACGATGAGGGCGTAACCGACGAGTTCATCAAACCGATCAACAACGCGAACGTAGACGGTACGATCAAAGAGGGCGATGTTGTCATCTTCTTCAACTATCGTAACGACCGTGCGAAAGAGTTGACTATCGTCTTGACACAACAGGATATGCCGGAGCAAGGTATGCATACGATCCCGGGCTTGCAATACTATTGCATGACTCCGTACGATGCCTCTTTCAAGGGTGTACACATCCTGTTCGACAAGGAGAACGTACAGAACACTCTGGGCGAGTACCTCGCGAACAGCGGCAAGACTCAGCTCCACATCGCCGAGACAGAGAAATACGCGCACGTAACCTTCTTCTTCAACGGTGGCCGCGAAACACCGTATGAGAACGAGGAGCGTATCCTGGTTCCTTCACCAAAGGTAGCGACTTACGACCTGAAGCCGGAGATGAGCGCCTACGAGGTAAAAGACAAATTGGTTGAGGCAATCAACACGAAGAAATACGACTTCATCGTTGTCAACTACGCTAATGGCGATATGGTTGGACACACAGGTATCTACGGCGCTATCGAGAAAGCGGTTGAGACAATCGACAACTGCTTGAAGGATACGGTAGAGGCCGCTAAGGCAAACGACTACGAAGTCATCATCATCGCTGACCACGGTAATGCCGATCACGCCTTGAACGAGGATGGCACGCCTAACACGGCACACTCCTTGAATCCGGTTCCGTTCGTTTACGTTACCGAGAACAAGGCCGCTAAGGTAGAGAACGGTGTCCTCGCGGACGTCGCTCCTTCTATCCTGCACATCATGGGTATGCCGCAACCGGCCGAGATGACAGGCAAGGATTTGATTAAATAAATATAGAACGACCTAAAGGGCTGTACTCATTATGGGCACAGCCCTTTTTTGGTCCTATCACCTACCATCAACATGATCGACATGATTCAAATAGACGATACATTGGTCAGCCTCGACGTGATCGAGCGCCATTTCTTATGCGATCTGGCTCACTGCAAAGGAGAATGCTGCGTGGAAGGCGACGCGGGCGCACCGCTCGAGGAGGAGGAATTCCACAAGTTGCGCGAGATCCTGCCAGAAATATGGAACGACCTATCACCCAAAGCACAAGAGGTTATCAACAAGCAGGGTGTCGGTTACATCGACGAGGACGGCGACATTGTCACCTCTATTGTTGACGGCAAGGATTGCGTCTTCACCTGTTACGATGCCGATGGCATCTGCAAATGCGCCATCGAGAAGGCTTACCGAGAGGGAAGAATCGACTTTTACAAGCCCATCTCTTGCCATCTCTACCCGATCCGGATCACGAAATACCCGGAATTCCAGGCAGTCAACTATCATCGCTGGAAAGTATGCAAGGCGGCGGAAATATTGGGTGAGAAGGAGAAATTACCCATCTATAAATTCTTGAAGGAGCCGCTGATCCGCAAGTTCGGACAAGCTTGGTATGATGCGCTCGAGGAATGCGCCGACGAGTGGAACCGGCAAAAGGAGACTAACGGATAACGATCTTCCGGACAACGTCATTCAGGCGGATAATATAATAACCCTTAGGCAGATCCAAGGCGTATTCGCCGTCAGGTTGCGAGACTCGGATCTCTTTCACCTTGATGCCGACTACGCTGAAGATCTCAATCACGCTATTCACTGGCGCAGCCGAGATCTTAATCCGATTCTCATAAGCGACAATCTCCGTCTTTTCCACCTCTTGCGTCATGGCACGAGTTTGCTTAGCCGACGAAACGACTTCTGTCGCCCAGCCGTCAAACCCGCTCCCAACAAGCAAAAGAACAGACAACGCTAATGATTTCCAAAACATACCCATACGATTATCCGGATTTCTCCACAAAATTAAGAAGAAAAATCATTTCCTTTTCATGGAAAACTGTTTTTATTCATCAAACAGACTTTTCAAACCGACAAAACCATTCCCTCGTTCCCCAAAATCGTCTCCGGGAAAACCTCACGGGCCTCATCCAATAAGAAAGCCGTATTCTCGTAACGAGCCGAATAATGACCGATCACCAGACGCTTTACGCCAGCCTCACGGGCGATCGTTGCCGCCTGACGGGCAGTCGAATGGAACGTTTCCTTCGCCCGAGCCAAATCCCGTTCAGCGAAAGTGGCCTCATGATAAAGTAAATCAACTCCTTCGATAAAAGGGACAATCCCCGGATTAAAGGCTGTATCGGAACAGAAGGCGTAACGTTTCGGACGCTCGGCCGGCTTGGTCAGGCGGCCATTAGGAATTACCTCACCTTCAGGCGTAATAAAATCGGCACCCCGCTTGATCTCCTGGATCTGGCGAATCGGGACCTGATAAAAGTCTATCATCTCACGGATAATATGCGCTTCCTTTGGTTTCTCGGCGAAAAGATAACCACAACAGGGAATCCGATGCTTTAACGGAATAGACCAGACACTCAACGAGCGATCCTCCATAATCAAGGCGTGCTGGGTCGTATTGACCGGCTCAATCCGAACATCAAAAGGCATTCCCTTACAAAAGAGACGCAGGATCGGCTCAAGAAAATCCTCCAGCTCTTTCGGTCCATGAATCACCAACTCACCTGTACGCCCCAACATACCTAAAGTTGAGATCAGGCCTGGTAAACCAAAACAATGATCACCATGCAAATGAGAGATGAAAATATGCGTCAGCCGACTGAATTTCAGGTGGGCATGACGTATTTGCAATTGCGTGTTCTCCCCACAATCGATCATGTACAACTTATCCCGAAGGTTAATCACCTGAGAAGTCGGCAAATGACGGGTTGTCGGCAACGCCGATCCACATCCTAAAATATGCAAGTCAAAATCAGCCATAATCCATCAAAGAATCTCCCGCGAAGTTAAACCAATAATCCTGGTTCAACCAATTTATCTTTCCATTTTATCCGATCCCCATAAGCCTCATGGCGGGAACACACAAAAAAAAGAGGCATCGTCACGACGCCTCCTTCTCTATAAGGAATAAATGATAAAATAAAAGTTATGTGGAAGGTTATTTGCTAATACTATTGAATATTGCCATTCTCAAAGCCACTCGCGTTGGAAATACTGTTATCCCCCAAACCGCCATTTCCCGTCTCGTAAAGAGCAGTCTTATCCGTATTATACTTGACGGTATAAGTCCGCTCGCCACTGAAAGTACGCACTTTCACCTTCAGGTCTACCGTCTTGCCTTTAGTATCAGGCAATGACGCGAGATTAAACGCTACCCGCCCTGAGCCAGACGAAATTGCCGGATCGCCTTTAGCGTGATGACGGAACTCAACCATGTATGGATCATTCTCCGCATCGGGCTGGATCAGGTTGATATAATGCGCCTTCTGCCCGCCTTGCTTGACAATGAAATAGAAATTCAGGTAACCATCACCGACCCAAACATTCTCTACACCCGGGATATCCACAGGATCCGTTCCATAGATCGAATCGTTAGCGGCGCCCATATCAGGGGCAATCTGCTTTGTCAAAATATCATGAATACCATTCAACTTGAGGTAATGGGCGAATCCCTGAATCGAGTCGCTCAATATGGTAAAGCTTACAAATGCCCGTTGATTCTCTTTCGGCTCATAATCCGGATAATTTGTGGCCGCCGGCCATAAGGTTTTTCCGTTGTCCAACCGCAAATAGAACACGTTGCCTCCTTGAGGAACCACCGTGGCGATCGCCAACCAAACATTATCCAACGAATAGTTCGGATCGTTCACCAAATCATCATCACCCAAACAAGAGGGAAGCGAAAATAGGGTCACAGCCGCAACCATCAACATCAGAATAATCCTCTTTAGATTTTCCATAAATTAATACTTAAAGAATCTATCTTCAATCTGTTTCTGTAGGGTTAGACGGTAAAAGCAGGGGAAACGCTGCACCCCTTATCATCTAAAAGATGTTAATGGATCAAAGAGTTATAGATCAAGCGAGCGGTCCGTTCCGAAGCGCCCGGCTCACCCAAGATCCGGATCACCTCATCATACCCATCCAACATCGCCTGGCGATAGGCCGGTTCATTTATGATCCGGCCAAGCTCTTGCCGGATCGACTCTAACGAGAAACGTCCGCCAAACAGCTCCTGGACCACCTCTCGTCCGGCGATCAGGTTCACCAACGAGATATATGGCGTATGGAAGAAATGCTTAAATACAAAGCTGGCCAATTTTCCCGCTGGCGTATAATAACAAACCACTTGCGGTACCCGGAAAAGGCAAGTTTCCAACGTCGCCGTACCGGAAGTGACCAAAGCGACCTCGCTCTCACGAAGCAAAGCATAGGTCTGGCCAAAAACGATCCGTACGTCCGAATCCCCCATATAGCTTCGATAATAATCGGGATCGATACCAGGAGCGCCAGCGATCACCGGTTGGTAATGAGGGAAACATGCGGCGGCACGCAACATGGTCGGCAAATTGTCTCGAATCTCCTGTTTCCGGCTTCCGGCCAAAAGCGCCAGAATAGGCCGCTCACGATCCAAATCGCACGCTTCTGCCAAGCTCGCCTCTCCAGAAGCTGACTTCAGGAAATGAGAAACCGAATCAACCGATGGATTCCCAACATAGTCCACCGGATAATTAAGCTTATGGAAAAAGTCGACCTCAAAAGGCAGGATACAGAACATCCGATCCACATAACGACGAAAATCCTTGATCCGATACTGTTTCCAAGCCCATATCTTCGGTGAGATATAATAATGAACCGGAATACCCAACCGCTCATGGACAAACCGGGCGATCTTCAAGTTAAAGCCTGGATAATCAACCAATATCACCACATCGGGAGCATAGGCCTCGATATCCGCCTCACAAGTCCGCATATTCCGCAAGATTGTCCGCAGATGCAGCAGGACAGGAATAAAACCCATATAGGCCATTTCCCGGTAATGCCGAACCAAAGTGCCGCCTACGGCCCGCATCAGGTCGCCACCCAAGAAACGGAAGTCCGCCTCCGGATCAATCTTGGCCAAAGCGGCCATCAGGTTCGAGGCATGCAAATCGCCCGAGGCCTCACCCGCGATCAGGTAATATTTCATGGTCTGACTATAATTTCCAGTTATCCAAATGACTCATGAACTCATAATCGGTCACGTCGACCTTACAAGGTACCAGACTGGCATAACCCGCGTCGAGCGCTACCATATCGTTGTCTGGCAAGATCGGCTCACGACTCTCGAAATCGCCCGTCAACCAATAGACCGGCTTGCCGGCCCCATCCTCCGAAAGCTTGAACTCGCGCACCCAACGGCCATCTGTCTGCCGACACACCTTGACTCCTTTTACCCGATCGGTAACAGGCACGTTCAGGTTCAAGTAAGTACCATGCGGCAAGCCCTCCTCAAGAACTTTCTGGGCCACTTGCCGTCCCAACCGGCACGACTCCGTAAAGTCGGCATCTGCCCGATGATCGAGCAATGAGACACCTAAAGAGGGAACATCAAAAATGCAACCCTCGATCGCGGCACCCATTGTCCCCGAATAATTCACGCAAATCGCCATGTTACCACCATGATTAATACCCGACACCAAAAGATCCGGCTTGCGTTCCAGCACTACGTTAATGGCCAATTTCACACAATCGACCGGCGTGCCCGTGCAACGGTAGACAGTCAGTCCCGGTTCCTCACGCACCAAGGCGTACTTGATCGGGATTAATGAGGTAATAGCGCTGCTCATGCCTGATCTCGGCCCGTCGGGAGCGAACACGACCAGGTCGCCCAAATCCCGGAGAGAATTCACTAGTTCATTAATACCCTTGGCCAAATAGCCATCATCATTCGTGATCAGAATTAAAGGTCTCTCTTTTGTCATACGAATCTGTTCCTGATTTTCTGTTTTGAGTTGCGCGAATATACGCAATATTTCGTGGGCCAAACCTTAAAAATCTGTTTCTATGAGGTTGAGAATTGTGAAATTATCACTCGCCAATAGATGAGATTAAAAGGGAAATATGTATTTTCGCGAGTTATCAACAAGAAAGGCGACTTATCAACAAAACGAGCATTGTTTCGGACGAACCCTGTGGCGTTCGCTTTTAAATGCTTAGTTTTGCCTGCGAAAAACGATGTTTAACATGGGAAAGATTATCGCCTTAGCAAATCAGAAAGGTGGCGTAGGAAAAACGACCACGACCATCAACCTGGCGGCCTCGCTTGCCGCCCTTGAAAAGAAAGTACTCGTTGTCGACGCTGACCCCCAAGCGAATGCCTCATCCGGATTAGGGATCGACATCCGCAACGTAGAGCTTTCTATTTATGAATGTCTGGTGAACGGGGAAGACCCCGATGGCGCGATTGTCCCGACGGAGGTAGAGGGCCTGGAAATCATCCCCTCGCATATCGACTTGGTAGGCGCGGAGATTGAAATGCTGAACATGGAGAACCGGGAGCAGATATTGAAACAAATACTGGTCCCGCTGAAAGAACGGTACGATTATATCCTGATCGACTGTTCTCCCTCTTTGGGATTGATCACGGTCAATGCCTTGACGGCAGCCGATTCGGTGATCATCCCGGTACAATGCGAGTATTTCGCCCTGGAGGGAATCAGCAAGCTGCTGAACACGATCAAGATCATCAAGTCGAAATTAAACCCGGCGCTCGAGATCGAGGGCTTCTTGCTGACGATGTACGACTCTCGCTTGCGCCTGGCCAACCAGATTTATGAGGAGGTGAAACGGCCGTTCCGCGATTTGGTCTTCACGACCGTCATCCAGCGGAACGTCAAGTTGAGTGAGGCCTCCAGCTATGGCAAGCCTGTCTTGTTGTACGACGCCGACTCTAAAGGTTCGCAGAACCACATGCAGCTGGCGCAAGAGATTATTGACAAGAACAAACAATTATGGCAACAATAAAGAAATCAGCTTTGGGAAGGGGCCTCGATGCCTTGATCACGATGGACGACCTCCGTACGGGCGGCTCATCGTCGATCAGTGAGATCGAGCTGAGCAAGATCCAACCCAATCCGGAACAACCCCGCTCCATCTTCGAGCAGGAGACGCTTGAGGAACTCGCGGCCTCCATACGATCAATCGGCATTATCCAGCCCATTACCTTAAAGGAGATGGGCGACAACCGCTATATGATCATCTCCGGCGAACGCCGTTACCGGGCTTCCCTTATGGCGGGACTCGAACGCATCCCGGCCTATATCCGGACCACCGAGGACGATAATGTCGTCGAGATGGCCCTGATCGAGAATATCCAACGTGAGGACCTTAACGCGATCGAGATCGCGCTGGCTTACCAAAAGCTCCTGGACAATTACAACTTGACCCAGGAGGCATTGAGCGAGCGGGTCGGCAAGAAACGGGCGACCGTAGCCAACTACCTGCGCCTGCTGAAACTGCCGGCGGAGATCCAGATGGGGTTGAAAGACAAGAAAATCGATATGGGTCACGCCCGTGCCTTGATCCCGGTCGAGGATCCAGAGGTACAGCTCGCCCTTTATGAGCAGATCCTCGAGCAGGGATTGTCGGTCCGCAACGTCGAGGAGTTGGTTCGCGGTATCGCCGCCGGCGAGAAATTGCCGGAGAAAAGCGCCAAGGAGACCCGCAAGCCGATGTTGCCCGAGGAATACAAGATGCTGAGAGAACATCTTTCGCGTTTCTTCAACACGAAAGTACAACTCACCTGCGATAACAAGGGAAAAGGCAAGATTACCATCCCTTTCGCTACCGAGGAGGAATTGGAAAAGTTGATCGGCCTATTGGATAAATTGAAATGAGATATTGGACGCTCTTGCTACTGCTGTGCGGATGGCTTTGCCGATACACGACGGTCAACGCGCAAATCAGCCAGGTGCCGGCCCGCGACTCGATTGAGGTCGTGACCGCGGACTCGGTCGTGACCAACGTCATGGCCGCGGCCGATACGACCGTAACAGCCATCGTGGCCGACACGACAATTACCGTAGCCAAGGAGGCGACCGCGTTCAAACCCAACCCCACCAAGGCGGTGTGGCTGGCCCTGATCCCGGGTATGGGACAGATTTATAACCGGAAATACTGGAAATTACCGATCGTCTATGGTGGACTGATGGGTTGTATGTATGCCGTTACCTGGAACAACAAGAACTACCAGGATTACTCGGAAGCCTATCGCGACATCATGTACGACGCGGAACATAATAAGGATAACCCCGACGCCTGGAGCGACAGCTGGCAGAACCTCAGCTCGCGCGACCCGGCCGAGGCCATCAACGACACCAATTACCAGGACCAGATCAAGAGCCGGAAGGACTATTTCCGCCGGTATCGCGACCTGAGTATCATCATCACTGTCGGTGTCTACGCGTTGAGTATCATCGACGCTTATGTGGACGCCCAGCTCTTCGACTTCGACATCTCGCCCGACCTGTCGATGCGTGTGGAGCCGGTTGTCTCACCCAAGACGAGCGTGTCGCCCGGCTTGTACGGATTGAATTGCAGTTTTAAATTCTAAGGATCGTGAAAAATATACTGATTGGCCTATTTTGCTTGTGTGGTTTCACCGCCCTCGCCCAGGAGGATTTCTCCGCCGAGGAACGTGAGGGGCATCTTGTCCTGTCGCGCGACTCGCTTGAGGAAGAGGTCGGCTTGATCCCCGAGGCGATCGACGCTGATGTCGACAGCCTGCTCCACTCCTGGCACGTGCGCTATTTCTCCAAGACGGAGGAATATTGCCACGACGACGAGGAGAATGTCTATTTCCCCGACTCGATCTATATCGAGCGACTGGAACGCCTGCCCCGTGTCATTACCCTGCCTTACAATAACATCGTCCGCGATTGCATCGACCTCTATGCCGAGCGCAAGCGCGACTTGGTGCGTTATATGCTGGGAATGGCCGACTTCTATTTCCCCATCATCGAGCAGGTACTCGACGAGCATGGGCTGCCTATCGAGCTGAAATATCTCGCCGTGGTCGAGAGCGCACTCAACCCCGTCGCCCTCTCGAGGGTCGGCGCCGCGGGCATCTGGCAATTCATGCTCCCGACCGGCAAGAGCTACGGCCTCGAGATCAACAGCCTTATCGATGAGCGACGCGACCCGGTGAAAGCCACCCACGCCGCCTGCCGCTATTTCGAGGACATGTATGCCATCTATAAGGACTGGAACCTGGTCCTGGCAGCCTACAACTGCGGCCCGGGTAACGTCAACAAGGCCATCAGGCGATCGGGCGGGAAGACCGATTTCTGGGAGATCTTCCCCTACCTGCCCCGCGAGACGCGCTCGTATGTGCCGCTCTTCATCGCCGCCAATTACATTATGACCTACCATTGCGAGCACAACCTCTGCGCCCTGCAAACCAGCCTGCCGCTGGCGACAGACACGGTCGTCGTCAACCGCTCGCTCCATCTTGAGCAGGTATCGGATCTTCTGCAAGTGGATATGCCGACGCTCCGGGCCCTCAACCCACAATACAAACGTGATATCGTCCCCGGTAATGTCCGCCCGCTCGTGCTGAAGCTGCCCGCCGAGCGCACCTACGCCTTCATCGACAAGGAGGACACGGTCTATACGCACCGGGCCGAGGAGCTGCTGGCCAACTGCATACCGGTCAACTCCGGGCAATCACTGCCTCGTGCGGCCACTCGCGAGACCATCACGCATATCGTCCTGAAAGGCGAGAATCTTTATACGATCGCCAATCGCTATGGCGTCACCGCCAGGGATATCCGCAAATGGAACAAGCTCAGCTCCAACCGGGTGGCGAGAGGGAAACGATTGAAACTCTACGTGGATAACGGCGGTGTCTATCTTGCCGCCAAAGGGAAGGAAAAGAATGATAACGCGACCGCCAAAGCCGGTAACCAGCGCCCGGCGACCGCCAAAGCAACCGCGGACGGGAAGGGTTTCGTCTCCTACAAGGTCCGCTCGGGCGATTCGCTCTATTCCATCTCCAAGAAATATCCCGGCGTAACGGCCGCCACGCTCCAGAAAGTCAACAAGCTGAGTGGCTCCAACATACAACCGGGACAGATCCTGAAGATTCCGGTGGGATAACCCGCCTTACACCTCACCAGGCGTGCCGCCGTTGTCGCCACCTTCCGGTTGCTCAGGATCGGTTGGCTGCTCGGGATCAGGCACGACGTGGCTGTTGTCCTCACCGTCCGAGGTTTGACCCGTACGGAGGTTGTAGGCCTTGTTCGTGTCGTCGATCAGGCGATTCGTCGAGGCCACAAACGTCGTCAAGGCATCGCTCGGCTCGGCCACGCTGAAAGCGAAGGCCATCGTCGTGATGTAATCGTACTGGCCATCCATCTCCACACGGAGATTTTTAACCGGCCCCATATCGTTGGCCGCTTGCGACTCCGAGCGTTGCTCGAGCAGGGCGCCATACTCATCCGCGACATGGCCGATCTCCTCGACCACATCGGCGAGAGCCAGCGTCGCGACATGCGCCACCAGCGGTTCCTTGGCCAAGTCGGTCAGCATACCTCGCATCGACTGCACCTGTTGCCGCTGTGGCAGGCGTTGGCAACCGACGTAAGGCTTCAAGGCGTTATACAGCCCCGTCGCCGCGTCACGCTTGGAGGCGATGGGCGATTTCTTCTCGCTCCGCAACGCGTCGAAAAAATAGACGATCAAGTCGTCCGCCCGCTTATCGACATCGGCGATCAGGGCCGTCTCGTCGGCGATACGACTCTGCGAGACCATATCTGTCAACTTATCGACATTCGCCGCGTAAGCGTCAACCAAAGATTGAGGAACATGGAGCACCGTGGCTGTCGCGCTCGTCATCAACGCCAAAAACTGGGTAGAGAAATAAGCGTACTCATTGTTGTTCAACTTTGTTCTCTTAAAGGGCTTAATTGAAATAATTTCACTCATAAAACATATCAAATTTTAATGGTTAAACATCGCTCCTAAGTTAGGATTTATTTTTTAATAAGCTTCCTAAAAGCTCGCGAAATGGTATTTCCGCCAGGATTTCCCATTTTAAAACTGGCGCGAAATGATATTTCATGAGTGATTTAACATTTTAAAAGTGGCGCGAAATGTGATTTCCGACTGGATTTCTCATTTTACAAGTGGCGCGAAATGAGATTTCCAGCGGGATTTCCCATTTTACAAGTGGCGCGAAATGAGATTTCCGACGGGATTTCCCATTTCGCGTGTTTTGGGATTATTGCGCCAGCGAGAAGCGCAGGCTGATACCATAATTGGAATCGGACGTCGGATAAGAGGCGGTCGAGACGATCGGCTCGTTGATCTGCAAGTCGTAGAAGGCGCGGATCGTCAGGGCGCGGCTCAGGCCATATTCCGCCGAGAACTGGATGGTCTTGGCGATGTTGCCGCTCGTCGCCTGCGAGAGACCGTCCTCGATCTTGCGGATCAAGGAGTTCATCTTGCGGTACGAGAAATCGAGGTTGACCGTCAGGTCGTTGCTGAAATCCTGGCTTTTCTTCATCCTCAAGACCTTATTGAACTCGGTGAGCTTATAGCCGATCCCAATCACGAACTCGTCGGAAAGCGACTCGACGACCTGGTAAGAGGAGATATTGAGGCTCAGATTGCGCGTCTTGCGATACTCGATGTTGCCGGTCAGGTTGTTGAGCATCGTCGCGTTGACCCCGAAGAGCGGGTTGAAGCTCTCGGTAAGGCTGACGGCCGAGATATCGTAAGGCGACGAGGGTGTCGGGTTGCCGGTCTGTATGTCGCGGATATAACCCAACCCATCCTGGTCGGCATCTACCCAGTCGAGGAACGACGAGAAGGCGCCCACGCTATAGGAGCAACGATACTGATGGCTCAAGGTAATGCTCTTCAGGTGTTTCTTGAAGAACGGGATCTTCAGCAGGCCATCATACGTCACCCGCCAGTTCGGCAACATCGCCTTGAGCGAGGGGAAAGCGGTGAGCTCCACCTTATTCGGGTCCTTGCCGGTATAGGCCGCCAGGAAAGCGGGCACGAGCACATCCATCGAATTAAGGCTCACGCCGCCACCCGCGTAAGGCTGGCCCGCGTAAGAGGTCCCCGCCAGGAAGCCGGCGTTCGGGTAGTTCGTCCCGGCATAGGCCGCCTCCATCCGATTCGCGATCGCGGAACGATAGTTGAGGAAGCGGTCGAACGTCCTCGACGAGTAGCCGTTGTTGGCATTGCCGCTGCCGCTGAAGGCGGTCTTGATGGCGATCGTGCTCATCGTGAAGCTACCGCCCATCTGCTCGGGCATGCCCTCCTGCATGAAATAGATATCGGTACTCTTCGTATCGGTCCGGTTCGCGTTGAGATCGATCTTCAGGCCCGGGATCGGCTCAAGATTGGCCCGGATGGTCAGGTTCTTCGTGCTGTTAATCATCGCGGGTGTCGTGTTGTTCACATTCTTCACGAGCCATCCCTTCTCATCCGCCTCGTCGATGAAATCCCTACGCACGGATCCGAAGGCGAACCCCAGGCCCGGCGTCAGGGTGCCCATACGGCTCTGCCCGAAGATATCGCCCACCTCGGGCGCGAAACCGGTGATCATCATACCATCCGTCGCGGCATACTGCACGTTCACCCGGCGAAGCATCATCAGGAAGCGGGTTCCATACTCGACCGCGTTGGTCAGCAGGTTCTCCATCGGAGCAGCACCCGGCGTGAAGGTCAGCTTCACTTTTGCCGTATCCTGTGTCAGGATCTTCACCTGATTCAGGTTCAACGGCTTGAACTTGATGATATATCGTTTGCCATCCGCGCCAACGGCACGTACCTGCACCTTCTTCGTCAAGAGGCCATGCTGTACGACAACGCCACTATCGGGACTGAGCTGTACCTCCTTCTCCACCTTGGTCTCCTTCTTCTTCTTTTGTTGTTGCTGCCTGCTGTTTGCCCTCGATGAGGTCGTAAACTTCTGGTTGATCTTTTTCAGGTAGCTGTTCTTGTTATAGAGCGACTGAAGGTTAAAGCTACCTTGCCAGCTGATGTCGCGCTGGTTCTTGATCGTATTACCGATCTCCAGCTCCTCGCTGACAACCGTCGGCCCGCGATCCCAGTTATAGGTCGCGTTGTAGGTAACCGAGCTGGTCGTCCAGTCGAGTACCGGAATCTGTTGCAACGGCATATTCCAAGTCGCCGTGAAGGTCTGGTCATACTTCAGCGGCGTACCTAAGTCGCGGATACTCTGTTTCACGGAATCCTTCCACAACTTATAGTCGTCCGGATTCAGCTTCTTGTTTACCTGCACGTTCGGCTCCTCGATCCGGGCATTCGTACCCGAGGTGAAGGTCATGCTCAGGTTGTTGGTGAAATCCCACCGCAAGCTGAAAGCGCGATCCCACTGGAAGTCGTGACTATAGGTCAGCAACTGGCTGCCTCCGCCTGTCGTACCCGTCAGGTCGCGCATCTTGATCTCATAATAATTGCGCAGCATGGCTGTCTGGAAATTGATGCTCGACGGGAGGTAATTGAGGCTGAACTGCTTCAGGTATTTCGTATAGCCATTGTTCTTCTTCAACTTCTCGAATGGCCGGAAAGGCTTGGCGTAAGGCGTATAGCTATAAGCGAAATTACCTTGATAATTCTTGGTCGTCTCATACTCTGTCTCCGGGTTATGCGAGCTGTTCTCATTGTAAGCATACCCAAACGAGAAGTTGGCCGGGTCATAGGGCATCGGGTTCTCACTCTTGATATCTACACGGACATTATTGAGCGAGAAACTCTTGATAACCGTCTGGTCGATCGAATAAGACTTGACGGAATCGCGCTGCGCGTCCGTATCAAGATTATCTAACGCATCCGACATCTTGATATCCTGGTTCAAGGGATCATACTTCGGCGTGGTTGTCTCTTTCGAATAGGCATAATAGAACGGGATGCTTACCTTCGCCTTCTCGGGGAAGAACTTACCCAACTCCAACGAGGTGGAGACACTGAACTGCGTATAATCATCCATCCGGCGCTCAGAAAGGGATTGATCCAGCGCGCCGAAACCGGCTGTCTCGATCCGTCCGCTCGCGTTGACCGTACCCAAATCAGAAAGCGCCACGCTCAGGTTCGCGTTAGCCGCCCAACCGCCATCCTCATCGAAGTCGGTCATACGAAGCTCATTGACCCAGACCTCACCACTCTTGATCTCATTCGCGTTGTTACGCACACCGATCATGATCACCTTGACCTCGGCCAAACTTGGGTTACCAACAATGCTGATCGTGTTGCGGGTATTATTCTCGTCAGTCTTCGAATAAACCTTATTGAAACTTACGCCTCCCTCACCCTGACGTCTGAGCCGATCGCGCTCCAGCTTCAGGTTGGTCCAGGTCTCCAACTCAAAGTCGAACATATTTTCCGTAGGCCAGACCTTCTCCTGATCGGCGCTGTTGTTCGTATTATAAGGAATCGAGCTGTGCGCCGTCAGGTTCATCGGGATCTCATACTCGTAGTAGTTGTTCTTATAATCGGAACCCATACGGATGAAGACGGTCAAGTCACCATTCGACAGGCTCTTAGTCTCGTCGATCGGAGCCTCGGCATGAGCGAACATTTGCAAACGCTTGTAACGGCGCAAGTCGTAAGAGGTCGACTTATAAACCGCCCGGGCATCACGAGGCGCCAGATCCGTAATCTTCAAGGAGAGCGCCTGCTCGTTCTGTTGCAACAACTGCGGCTGGCTGGAATCGAACATACGGCTGACACCCGGCGGCAACACGTAGTTGACCGGCTGACGTTGTCCGTTCTCCTCGATATTAACCGAAGAAACCACCAACTCGCC
>USAD01000009.1 GCA_900552415.1 uncultured Parabacteroides sp. | reverse complement strand
CGTCCATCCCTATCATAAACATCATACCAAATATCCTAGGCCATTTAAGTCCATTTTTATTTTCACTGCAGTGAAAATTCCAATACACTGCAGTGTAATCTGAAATTCATTGCAGTGTATTGGAAAGGCTGAGTCTGTCATTTAACGATTAGAGTTGACTAAAAATGTCCTTAATAATAAAAGGGATTGATCCAGCAAGGCTGGAAGCCTTCAACACTATAGCGTAGGGCAACGCCCTACGACCCAAACGACACCGCGACGATTAAGCCCTGAAAGGGCGAAACTCCCATGCGATCATGTCAGGATTGTTTTCATGAATAAATTATGCAGTATATATTCATTGACAGTTGAAGTATATATTCATTGGCGAATGCAGTATATATTCGATGACGGTTGAAGTATATCTTCTCCAGCCAATGGCCATATTGGGAGGGCAGAAGAATGGCTTTCCGACGACTGGGTTGTTAGCTGTTAACGATGGGCATTATAAGGCGCCAACAATGGGCATCGTTAGCACCTTATAACCCAGTCGTTGTGAAATCCCTTTGGGTGGTATTGTTGAGCTTTATCTATTGCGTTGATATTAAGGAATTAAAGGCGTCTGTTATCGCCTTGCCAAATGAACTATTGTTCACTTCCCAAGCCGCTAACTGTTCACTACCCCTAGTGAACAATAGTTCACTTGACCAATGATCTATAGTTCACTTCAAGACCCTGCAATGTTTGTTTTCTGGCCTATAAAAAAAGGGCTCACCGACCAGCGGCAAGCCCTTCTTATTCGTTCTCCATATTAGCTTCTCACGAAGATCCTACGGCATTATTTAAACCTTAAACTAATTTTCCACGATGCCTGCCTCACGGCGGTACCTGAGTCGCAAAGACTCGTGCGGAACTAATATTAAAATTTTTAATTATGAAATATCTTTTGAAGGCTCGGGTGACGAGACCCGAGACCTTCGATTATTCATTGATGATTATTTTACAACTGCCTTTACAGCTGCCTCACCCTCAACGGCTACAGCTACGATACCTGCCGGTACGGCGATTGTAGCGTTGTCAGATGCGATTGTCTGAGTAGCGACAACCTTACCCAGGATGTTGCTTACGACTACCTTCTTACCAGCGGCACCCATGATCGTGATCTGGCCGTTACCAGCGATCACCTTAACCTCAGATACCTCGATACCCTCGTTCGCGGTCGGAGCTGCTTGCTTCTCGATTACGAAGCGGTAAGCGGCATCCTTATCAGCTACCATGTAGAAGTAGTTGTTGTACTGACCAACATACTTAGCATCCTGACGGATAACATACTCATCGCTACCCTCCTCAGCCTGAATGATCTGGAAATGGAAGTTATGCAAACCACCCTTAACCTTCTTCGGAGCGTTATCCTTCTCAGCTACTAATACAGACTGGCCATCAACCATCGTACGCAACGTATCAGAAGTTACCAACTCACCAGCCTTGAAGATCAATTTTGCTGTCGGATTAGAAGAATATTTCTTGTCCTCCAAGTTGAAACGATAGTTATCTTTCGCATTGTAAGTTTTAGCTGAATCAGCAGCGTTATACATGAACGAACCATTCTTCAAGATGTAGAAGTAAGGAACAGCATAATCAGAGTGAACTGTATCCAACCAGAAGGTCAAATCCTCGCTCGCCGTGTTCGAGATAGACAAGACAGCATCGTTGTTCTCATCCTTAGTCATGAAACCACCGCGTACGGCCTGGAATGATACGTGTTGCGGAACTGCCTCGTAGCTGATGGATTTCTCCTCTACCATAAAGGTCTTCAAGCCCTCGCTCAGTTGAGCGGCCAAGTCATAGTATTCATAATTCTTCCAAGCAGCATCAGGATCTTTCACGCTTAATCTATTACCTTCAGCATCATCTACATAAGCATAGGGCACATCCTTTGATGTGAGACTCTTTGAAGAATAGTCAATCAAAGAAACAGAACCATCAACATTAGTCTTAATCACGAAATCAATAGCCTCAGTTTTAGTATTTTTCAAAGTATAGTAGTTGGATGCCCATCCTACATATAAATCACTATTATTTGCGGTAAACGCTTTAATCTTATACGTATAGAAATAAACTGTATCCTTCTCAGTCGAATTCCAAACGCGCGTATCTTTCAAATAGACATAGTTATTTACAACATATAACGGTTCTTCATCCTTTACCAACTCAAACTGAGTCATCTCATCTGTATAAGCCTTCAAGGCACCAATAGTAAGATCTCCATCATCAGTTTTATTAGCACCAATATAGAAATCAGGCGTGTCATCGATATTCTTAGCCAACTCGAAGGTTACCAAACCTGCACCCTCCGGACGGTTAGCAAATGTCGCAAACTTATCCTCTACAGTGACTTCAGTCAAGATAACTTTTGTATTCTGTAATTTACCATTCTTAAATTCAACAACACCATTTTCAGTCTTATTATCACCCTCATCAAACTTAGAGCTCCACAATACCGTGTTAGCATCTTCCGGATAAACCGTAAATGAACCATCCGTATTCTCATACAAAGAAACTGTGAAAGGTTCACCTGTCTGACGGTTCGTGAATGTAACAAGCTTGTTCTCTTTGTCAATACCAGAGATAACAAATTGGAACATAGGATCTTCCTCATTCATCTCCTCAACAGCAGACAATGCAAAAGCATCACCCTGACGACCAATAGTCAGATATTGATCCTTCTCTCCAGCAAAATTAGTTGCCTCATCTTTATTTACATCGCTTACAAACTGGAAGGTGTAGATAGAAGGCGCATCCTCAGACTTCAACAGCTTCGTTACATCATAAACCGTTGAATTAGTTGTCGTGAAGGCCAAAGCTTTGGCTTCCTCTGTTGTCACTAAGAAGTTCTCGTTCTGATCAGTGATGCAACCGATATAGAGAACATTTTCATTATTTACATGTGCTGTCTTAGTATCATCTGCTAAATAACGGAAATCAGTCAAGCTCAAGTTATACTCACCCTCACCATTCAATGGATCCGGTTCTGTTACCGTAAAGCATGCGTTACCAACGTAAACATCACCCTTCTCTGAAGCATTCTCATTTTCATCGTCGGCATCTTCTACCTTATAGAAATTCATAGCACTACCAGAAACCGTCATCAACTCGAAGCCAATGCCATTCTTAGCCGCAGCCTGATGAATATCGTAGTTAGCATCCGGATTAACAGCCACGAAAGTACAAGCCTTAAAATCAGCAGCATCTTCAATTTCATTCTCACCTATCAAAGAAGCAGGATACTCACTTGCGAAATAGATACCTTTCGGGATGTAAAGATTATTATCATCGTCAATCGTAATTTCATCTACATAGAACGCCTTCAGGTTCAAATCCGTCAAGATATCGTTTGACCAAGTGTCTTTATTGTCTACGCTAAACTCAAAGTTGAAGCCCTCACCGCCTTTAACCTTATTCAAAAGGGCTGCACCAGGTTCGTTGTTGAGGGAGTTCTCTTTCAATTGGCAAAGGATAATCTTATCGTCAGAAGAAATCGTTTGTACAGATCCATTATCTAAAGTCAATGTAGTATTGTTGGCAGGTCCCCACAAATACAAAGAATTGCCATTCGTCCATGCAGTTTGAGCTTTTGCATGAGTTGAAACAAATAAACTAGAAATGTCATCTGTCTTCTCAGCTGTTTCAGATTTTGAAGGATCACTTACAGGAGTACTATTATTTGGTTTATTTTCAAAAGTCAGATAAGTTCCTGTCTCCGCATTTTTCAACGCATAGAAAACACTTCCAGACTTCTCATTAAACACCTCTAAAGTCCATTTATAAGCAGACGGATCTGTATGCGTGGCACTCACATCACCAATCTGCCACGCTTTGTACTTCAAAGCTCCACTACTTTTCACAACAGAAAGGACACGGTCATCATTAGATAAGCTGTTATTGCTACTGCTAACAACGATATAAGTTCCGTCTACAACTTTTTGATCTTTAAAATCCACTTCCTGCAAATCGCCAATCTTAAAAGGCATTTGTGCAGAAGCGAACGCACTCGTTAGGAGCATGCCTAACATAAGAGTAGAAAACTTCTTGTTCATAATAAAATAATTTAAATATTAAAACTAGGTTTATAAATATTATCCTTTACTTAAGCGGATGAATGTCGCACAAAAAGGGTGGATTATTTCCTGCCGATATAAAGGGGAAATTGACACAAAATACAGAGGGTTTGTTATTCCAACTAAGGGTTTTGTTTGGGAAACATAAGGTGTTGATAAGAAAGAGTTAGGAAACTCAAAAAAAAACAGGAAAGCGATTGCGCGTTTGAAAGAAAGATGTACCTTTGCATTGACGGATTGAATCGACCCTTTTTTTTCGTCACCTATTTACTTTCCTAAACAACAAGTAATCAATCAAATAAGACGTATATTACAAACATCGGCGAATAGTCTTGTTTTTTGTCTATATATTAATGTACGTGTACATATATTATATATTCATACGGTATTTTTGGTCGATCATATAGGTTTTCATTACGACTCTCACGAGAGACATCCACATTAACGCTAAAGTTGCTGACATTTCCAATTCATTCCTATTCATATTTCAACGCCAATCATCACAAACACCTATCAAGGCTGAAAGCCTTAAACGCTACAGCGTAGGGTAACGCCCTACGACATGAACGACACACCAAAAATTAAGCCCTGAAGGGGCGGAACTTCTCGAGCGATCTTGTTCCGCCCCTTCAGGGCTCTCATCTAAAAATAATCCTTTTCGTAGGGTGATGCCCTACGCTATAATCTTTTGGGCCTTCAGCCCAATGGGTTTCGAAAAGAATTACATCGTGTTTTCCTTCACCCACAAAGCTCCACTGAAACTATAGACATAATATAACCGCGACTACTTATGCGGTAATTCTAATCTCAATATTTCAGCACCAATTCCTCACCAGCCATTAAATCAACAGACAAAAGGCCATCGACTACCGGCAATGAGATCGCTTTGGAGTCCTTGCGTAAACTAAACTCCCGATTTCCATCCGGTAACTTTATCCGGAAGGTTCCCGGGATAACCGCACGGACAACGACTTCCAGAATCTCACCATCTTTCCAACGAGCGGACACCTCGCCGCCGCCACGAACTTTTAAGCCTTTGAAACTACCGGAGCTCCAAGCTGTAGGCAAAGCCGGTAATATCTCAATCACTCCTTCATGGCTCTGCAACAACATTTCCGCGATACCGGCCGTACCACCGAAATTACCATCAATCTGGAAAGGCGGATGCCCACAAAAGAGGTTCGGGAAAGAGCCGCCTCCCTTACTTTCACCCGTAGTTGGATCAACACAAGGCGTCAACAGGTCGGCCAACAGTTTGTAGGCATGATTGCCATCCCGCAAGCGTGCCCAGAAATTGATCTTCCAGGCCATCGACCAACCCGTACTTTGGTCGCCACGGACTAATAAGCTCTTCCGGGCAGCTTCCGCCAGCTCGGGCGTCTGGTCAACCGTGATTTCATTGCCCGGATAAAGACCGTAAAGATGAGAAACATGTCGATGTGTCGGCTCTACCTCCTCGTACGGTTCCAACCATTCCATGATCCGGCCGTCTGGTCCAATTGTTGTTGGCATCAATCCAGCCCTCTTTTCCTCGAGCGCCACCACCAAAGCGCTATCCTGCCCCAAAAGACGAGCGGCCTCGATCGTATTTGAGAACAGTTCCCGAAGGATTTGGTTGTCCATTGTCGAACCAGCGCATACGCTTACCACACTGTCGTTCGCCATCCGGAACTGATTCTCGGGCGAAGTGGTTGGTGCCGTCACATAATATTTAGTCCGTGGATCACGAGTCAACATATCAACAAAGAAAAGCGAAGCCCCGCGCATTGCAGGATAGACCTGCCGCAAGTAAGCGGTATCACGAGTAAACTGATAATGCTGATATAGATGGGCACACAACCAGGCGGCCGACGTATTGGTCGCGCCCCAGGAAGGATGCTCGCCCGGTGCTGTAAAGCCCCAGACATTGCCCAGGATATGCGTCACCCAACCACGGGCATTATAAAATGTCTTCGCCGTACGCTCGCCACTGGGCACTTGACTCAAGATCCAGTCAGTCAACGGTAAATGCAACTCTGACAGGTTCGTTACCTCTGCCGGCCAATGGTTCATCTGCAAATTGATATTCAAATGATAATCACCATTCCAGGGCGTATGGATCGTATTGCACCACAAGCCTTGCAAGTTGGGCGGTAAAGAACCCGGCCGGGTAGACGAGATCAAGAGGTAACGACCGAATTGGAAATAGAGTGCCGCCAACGAGGGATCCTCACTTCCATCCTTAAATGCCGCTAACCGGCGATCAATCGGCCACTCCTCGCGTCCGGACGAAGGCAACTCCAACGATACCCGTCCAAACAAGGCCCGATAAGCCTCCAGATGCTCTCGCCGTAAGGTCGCGTAACTCTTGGTGGCTGCCTTGTCGAGCTTCGCTTTCACCTCCGACTCAAATCCGGCCTTATCCCAATAATCCGTTCCCATGCTGACCAACAAAAGCACCTCCGACGCGTCGCGCACCATCAACGAGGTGTCCGACCGCATCAAGTTTCCTCCTTTAGGCAACAATACCCGCACCCGAGAGGCGAAACGCATTCCCCGGCAAGCGGTCGTATCCACGCCATCCGGCAGCTGGCCATCCATCGCCAAGTCGTTGCCATCAATAAAAACATGAGCATGCTCCGGCCGACTTAACCCAAGATCAAACGAGAGCATCCGATCCATATCGGCTACCAAATGAATTACCCCGATATCATCGGCGAAAGAGGTAAACGAATGACGCTCGTAGGTCGTACCACGCCTAACAAACGAGGTTGTCGCGATCGCGTCACCCAAATCCAGGCGTCGCTGGTAATTCCTTACCGAGTCCGAGCTGTCCGAATAGGTAAAATTAGCGGTCAGATAACCAAATAATTGATAACTTCCATACGGTGCGTTCGCCCCATCGCCGTAGTTACTACCCGTTCCCTTACAAACAAAGGTCTGGTACATCAATTTCTGGGCCTCATCGTTCCTTCCCTCGAACAACAGACGGCGGATCTGTCCTAACGAATAATAGGCACTGGGGTTATCCGTGACTTGAGGACTACCCGACCAGAGCGATATCTCGTTCAACAACCAGCTCTCCCGGTCAATACCACCATCCGGCATCAAGCCGATCCGTCCATTTCCCAAAGGTAAGGTCTCTTCCCAAATCCGTGCCGGACGGTCAAAAAAGTAGGACTCATCAACCGTCAACCGTTTCTCCAATTTGCTACAGCCCACCAGTATCCATACGGCAAGCCCCGCTAAAATCCAATTTCCTATTCGCATCGAGATTACATATTATTATAATATAACTCTAGAAACTCTGCATATCACAAAGACGCTTATAATAACCATCCATCGCCAGCAACGCCTCATGCTTACCTCGCTCAACGATCTCTCCCTCGTGCATGACACAGATCTCGTCAGCGTTGCGGATCGTCGAGAGGCGATGGGCGATCACGATCGTCGTCCGGTTACGCATCAGGTTCTCAAGCGCCTCCTGCACCAGTCGCTCCGACTCCGTATCAAGAGCTGAAGTCGCCTCATCCAGGATCAGGATCGCCGGGTTCTTCAAGATGGCCCGGGCGATACTGATCCGTTGCCGCTGACCACCGGAGAGCTTTCCGCCCCGATCACCGATATTGGTATCGTAGCCATGCTCGCTCGCCATGATAAACTCGTGCGCGTTCGCCACCTTGGCCGCCTCCTGAACCTGCTCGAGCGTAGCGCCCTCAACACCAAAAGCGATGTTGTTAAAGAAAGTATCGTTGAAAAGTATCGCCTCCTGATTGACATTTCCCATCAAACCCCGAAGGTCACAAAGCCTCGCCTCACGGATATCCATTCCATCGATCGCGATCCGTCCCTCGTTCACGTCGTAAAAACGGGGCAACAGGTCTACCAACGTACTCTTTCCAGAACCGGACTGGCCCACCAAGGCGATGGTCTTTCCTTTAGGGATCTCCAGGTTGATACCTTTCAAAATCCACTCGTTCTGGTATTTGAACCAGACATTCTCGTAGCTGATCCGATCGTTCAAGGCAATGGGCTTCGGATGCTCCGGATCGTGGATATTGGTTTCCGCCTTCAGGATCTTATCCACCCGCTCGATTGAGGCCAATCCCTTTTGAATCGCGTAAACCGACTTACTCAAATCCTTAGCGGGGTTAATGATGCTGTAGAAAATCACCAGATAATAAATGAAGGTCGGCGCGTCGATCGGGCTGTGATCACCCAGGATCAACGTACCACCATACCAAAGAACGATCGCGATCGTAACGGTACCCAAAAACTCACTCATCGGATGCGCCATCTGCTGCCGGCGATAGATCCGGTTGGTCATATCTCGAAACACCTCATTGCTCCGCTCGAAACGAGCCTGGATCTTCTTTTCCGCATTGAAGGCCTTAACGATACGCAAACCACCCAACGTCTCCTCAATCTGGCTCATCAACAGGCCCCATTGTTGCTGTCCCTCAAGCGACTTGCGTTTCAGCTTCTTGCCGACCTGCCCCATGACATAACCCGCCAGTGGCAATAGGATCAGGACAAAAAGCGTCAGCTGCCAGCTGATCGCGATCATTCCGACCAGATAGATAATGATCAGGATCGGGTTCTTGAACAGCATATCCAGCGAACTCATGATAGAGGCCTCAATCTCGTTCACGTCGCCCGAGACCCGAGCGATGATATCGCCTTTCCGCTCCTCGGAGAAGAAGCCCAAAGGCAATTGCGTGATCTTCCGGTTGATCTGATTGCGGATATCCCGTACGACACCTGTCCGGATCGGGATCATCGTAAAGAAAGCCATATACATCGCCGCGACTTTCAGGAAAGTGGCCACGATAAGGAAAACGCCCAAGACGACCAAGGCAAACGAGCCACCGTAGTGGTTGATCACATCGGAAACATACCAGAAGAAATTATTCACCCAAATATCGGGCAACCCCTTCAAGGCCTCCCAATTACTGAAATCAAAATGCCAATCCTGATAGACATAATCGGTCTTGTTGATCTTGAACAGGATTTGCAGAATCGGGATGATCAAAGCGAACGAGAACAGGTTCAAAATCGCGGAAAGCACGTTGAACACGATGTTCCAGATCATGTATCGCTTGTAAGGCGGCACAAAACGCCGCAACACCTGGATGAAATCTCTCATAAAAACGGGATTATTACAATTTATGGCGCGAAGATAACATATTCCTCGCTTCCTAAGGAACGATAATCCCTCAACTCCACACGGGAAACCGGATAAAACCGCACGCAAAGATTATCCCAAACCTTGAGATACTTATCTTTAATCCTGAAATAACTGTCTCAAGGTTTGAGATAATAAAACCAAGACTTGGAATAAGATTCCGGAACGCTAATATCGCTTTTTCCCTCCGCAACAAATCGGAAATCCTCCTGTATTTCTCCTTGTATCCCCAACCTAGAGAAAAAATAAAAAAAGAGCGTTTCATGCAGCGTTTTCCAGTCAATAGACGTCTATATTATAAAGTATTGACTCCATTATTTCAAAACATAAAACTCATACATTATGAAAACATTCTACAACCGATCCTTAAATTGGATCAACTACCTTTTGGGCAGTTTACTAGGCCTGCTGGGGTTCTCGTGCGACGGAATCGGCGAGACACCAGACGAGTATGGAACGCCGTGGGCGACCTATCAGTTCAAGGGGCGTGCGCTCGACACTTCCAACCAGCCAATCAACAACTTGCGTGTCAAGGCTATCCCGTCGAACAGCGACTTGGATATTGATGAGATCAGGGATACCACCCGGACCGATGCGGAAGGCAACTTCCAGATCGAGATGAGCTACTTCCCCACCAACCATTTCAAGATCGTTATAGAGGACACGGACGGCGAGGCCAATGGTGGCCTTTTTGTTGACAAGACTACCCAGATCGAGATCGACGACTCGGAATATAAAGAGAGCTACGGACACTGGTTCAAGGGCAAGGTGACTCGCGAAATGGATATTCAATTAGAAAAGAAAGAATAAACGCATGGCTACAAAATCTTTCCCCAAATACCCGACTCTCCGCAAGCGGATCGCCCTGGAGCTTTTCCGGCTGATCAAGCGGAACGAAAGCAAGACACACAAGTTGCACACGCTCTTTTGGGAGTGTACGCTCCGGTGCAATGTCGCCTGCCGTCATTGCGGGAGCGACTGCCGTGTCTCCAGTCAACAGAAAGATATGCCACGCGAGGATTTCCTTCGGGTTATCGATGAGATCCTGCCGCACGTGAACCCGCATCGCCTCCTGGTCATCTTCACCGGGGGCGAGGCGTTGCTCCGCGATGACCTGGCGCTCTGCGGACAAGAGCTGAACCGCCGTGAATTTCCCTGGGGCGTTGTCTCGAACGGTTATCTCATGACCGCGTCACGCCTGCAGGAACTGGTGGCGGCTGGCATGCACACGGCGACGATCAGCCTCGACGGCTTCGAGCAGGCTCACAACTGGCTGCGCCGGAACCCTAGGAGCTTTGAGCGAGCCCTCAACGCGATCCGCCTGTTGGGCCGCTATCCGGAAGTGACATGGGATGTCGTCACCTGCGTGAACCAACACAACATCGGCGACCTGAATCTCTTCAAGGAGTTCCTCATCGAGAATGGCGTACGACGCTGGCGTCTTTTCACCATCTTCCCGGTTGGACGTGCGGCGACCCATGCGGGACTACAGCTCGACAACGTCCAATTTACCCATCTGCTCGAATTCATCCGGGAATGCCGAAAAGAGGGACGGATCCACACGAGTTATGGCTGCGAGGGATTTTTGGGCAACTACGAATACGAGGTACGCGACCAGTTCTTCCTATGTCATGCCGGTATTCATGTCGCCTCGGTACTGGCCGACGGCGCCATCTCGGGCTGCCCCAGCATCCGGGCCAACTTTCATCAGGGAAACATCTATAAGGACTCTTTCTGGGATGTTTGGCAAAACCGTTTCCAATCTTACCGTGACAGGAAATGGGCGCATGAAGGCGAATGCGCGGATTGCGAGATGTTCCGATACTGCGAGGGGAACGGCATGCACTTGAGGGACGATCAGGGGAAATTACTGGTCTGCCATTACAAGCGGCTTCTTTAACCCGATCGTCAGAAGTTACGGGAAATCCTCCGCTGTTCCACTATCCTTATTCAAATAATGCCTATCTTTAGGCCATGAACAAGAATCTTATTAATCATACATTAATCTTAAATCGCATGAAAAAAACATTTCTTACCATGTTCTTGTGCGCCATGTGCTGCGGCATCGGGGCGCAAGGGCAAGAACAATTCCCATTAGGCGCATACGAGGAACTGGCGGATCCCAATCTCGGCAACGATTCCGAAAGCTGGTCGCATCTCTCTTCAACGACACAATTGAGTTGGGGCAGCATCGACACCCGTTACGCGAAGCATGATCTTCCCAACCTGAAAACCAATACCCGTTGGCAAGGCAAGGCCTGGAAAAACGAACGAATCAACGCTCAGGCGCTCTTATGGACCAAACAAACACTCAAGAATGTCCGGATAACAGCAAGCGACCTGCGAAACGGTTCATCCGTTATTCCCGCGTCAGCCATCGAGACCCATTTTGTCCGCTACGTGATGACAGACGAGCTGAACAAGGATCGTAAAGGTGGTTGCGGCGACCGCTCGAACAAGGCGGAATGGGACTCCTCACTGGTAGCCGATCCGCTCGACATCGTAAAGACACTCGATGTCGTGGAGAACAGCGCACAGCCAATCTGGCTGAAAGTACATGTCCCGGCAAAGGCCAAGAGCGGAAAATATAAAGGCACATTGACCGTGCAAGCGGACAATATGGATCCCATGGAGCTGACATACTCCATCCAGGTCATCGACCGTAAGCTTCCGGATCCCAAAGCATGGCGTTTCAATCTCGACCTTTGGCAGAATCCTTATGCCGTGGCCCGCTATTATCAGGTGCCACTCTGGAGTGACGCCCATTTTGAGGCAATGCGCCCCATCATGCGTATGCTGGCGGAGGCCGGACAGAAATCGGTCACGACGAGTATCATGCACAAACCCTGGAACGGGCAGACAGAGGACCATTTCGACAGCATGGTAACCCGAATCAAGAAGATCGACGGTACGTGGCACTACGATTACGCCGTTTTCGATAAATGGGTGACCTTCATGACGGAAGAGATCGGTATTGACCAGTTGATCAGTTGCTACACCATGATCCCTTGGGCACTCTCATTCGATTATTACGACGAGGCGACCAACCGAGTCCAGTTTATCAACACCAAACCGGGAGAACCAGCCTATACGGAATATTGGGGCGCGTTCCTGAAAGACTTCGCCCGTCACCTGAAAGAGAAGGGCTGGTTTGAGAAGACCGCCATCTCGATGGACGAGCGCCCTATGGAGGCAATGCGTGAGGCAATAAAGGTAATCAAGGCGGCCGATCCAAACTTCAAGATCACGCTGGCCGGTAATTATCATGAGGAGATCCAACAAGATCTCTATTACCTGAGTATTCCGTACGGCCACAAGTTTCCTGCCGACGTAAAGGCGGAACGCGAACGAAAAGGACAAATCAGCACGGTCTACACCTGCTGCGCCGAGGCCTTCCCGAACACCTTTACCTTTTCCGCTCCCGCCGAGGCGACTTGGACAGTCGTACATGCCGTAGCTGGCGGTTATGATGGCTACCTGCGCTGGGCCGTCAATAGCTGGACCATTGATCCATTACGGGATTCCCGCTTCCGCACCTGGGCGGCTGGCGATACCTACAGTATTTATCCCGGTCCCCGAAGTTCAATTCGCTTTGAGCGACTGGTCGAAGGCCTGCAAGACGCCGAGAAGATTTACATTCTCCGTGAAGAACTGGAAGCGAAAGGCGCTAAAAGCAAATTGAAGAGACTTAATGAAGTGGTCGGCCGCTTCACTCCGGAAGGCTTGGTGGAAACACAGCAAGATCCTACCGAGATGGTACAAGAATTGAACCAACTGTTGAATGAATTATAAGTTAAAGAATGTGGCGGGTAATATGATTGCCCGCCACTCTTTTATGGGAATAAACCAGGACCAGATCCGATCCTTATTCTCCCTAACTTGACCTTTGTCAAATAAATCCATTTTCCCCTTCAAATTCCCCGAACATTCAATTAGCCCATTCCCGAAAACACTATCTTTGGGTATTGAAAAACACAACATTATATAGATATGAAAAAAGTATTTCTCAGTGCGAGCCTATTGGTCGTCCTATTGACCGCTCATGGCCAAAACACGCCACAATTAGGTAAAGATCCAATCGACAAAGTCATCGCCGCAATGACAACAGAAGAAAAAGTTAGTTTATTAATCGGTACGGGTATGCCCGGATTTGGTGGACAATCAGCCGTCGTAGGCAGTACTCAAAGTATCGTACCCGGTGCGGCAGGCACAACATTCCCGATCGAACGACTGGGCATACCGGCGGTTGTCGTAGCCGACGGTCCAGCCGGTCTCCGTATCTCACCCACTCGCGAGGGAACAGAATCGACCTACTATTTTACCGCCTTTCCGGTAGCGACCTTGCTGGCCTCTACCTGGAACACGGACTTAGTTAACCAAGTTGGCCAGGCAATGGGCCAAGAGGTAAAAGAATACGGTTGCGACGTCTTATTGGCGCCAGCGCTCAATATTCACCGCAGCCCGCTTTGCGGTCGTAACTTCGAGTATTATTCAGAGGATCCTTACTTAACCGGAAAGATGGCCACCGCCATGGTGAAAGGTGTGGAAAGCAACGGTGTAGGTACATCTATCAAACACTTTGCCGCCAACAGCCAAGAGACCAACCGTACGGCTGTCGACTCTCGTGTATCCACTCGAGCCCTCAGGGAAATCTATCTGAAAGGTTTCGAGATGGTCGTCAAGGAGGCACAACCCTGGACAGTCATGTCTTCCTATAATAAATTGAATGGCACCTATACTTCCGAGAGCCGTGACCTGTTGACCACCATCTTGCGTGACGAATGGGGTTATAAGGGATTGGTCATGACTGACTGGTTTGGCGGACGCGACGCCGCAGCGCAAATTCATGCGGGTAACGATCTTCTGATGCCCGGACGGGAAGATCAGAAACAGGCTATCCTCAAAGCCCTGGAGAATGGTTCACTGGCGATGGAAGATGTGGATACTGACGTTAAACGTATCCTCGAGCTGGTACTTCGCTCTCCCCGCTTCGCACAATATAAATATACGGATAAACCGGATCTGAAAGGTCATGCGGAAGTAACTCGTGCCTCAGCGACCGAGGGTATGATCCTGCTCAAGAATGAGCAAAACGCCTTACCGTTGCCCGATAAAATCCAGAAGATCGCCGCTTATGGTACAACTTCTTATGATTTCATCGCCGGAGGTACAGGTAGTGGCGACGTAAACGAGGCTTACACCATCTCATTGGTTCAAGGCATGGAAAACGCAGGTTACAAGCTTGATACCGAATTGAAAGCCCAATATGAGAAATACATGGCAGATGAAAAAGCCAAACAACCGAAAGATAACAACCCGGCAGCCGTCTTCTTCAACCATCCTCGTGTTGGTGAATTCGTACCCGAAGCGGCAGACTTGGCCCGCAAGGCAAAAGAGACGGATATCGCCTTGATCACGATCGGCCGCAGCTCCGGTGAATTCCAGGATCGTAAAATAGAGGGCGATTTCGACTTGACCGCAAACGAGCAAGCATTGATCAAGAACGTATCGGAAGCCTTCCATAAAGAAGGAAAGAAAGCGATCGTTATCCTGAACATCGGTGGCGTGATCGAGACTGCCAGCTGGAAAAACTATCCCGACGCGATCTTGCTGGCATGGCAAGCCGGACAAGAGGGCGGTAATTCCGTTGCCGACATTCTCTCTGGCAAGGTTAATCCATCCGGTAAGTTGACGATGACCTTCCCAACCAGCGCCATAAGCGTTCCGGCAAACAAGAATTTCCCTGATGCCTCCAAGATCGACCTGAAAGAGATGATCGCCAGCTTTATGGGTGGCGGCAAACAACAAAGCGACCGCCCGAACATCGACTTCACAAATTACGAAGAGGATATCTACGTTGGTTACCGTTACTTTGACACATTCAATGTCCCGGTTTCCTATCCATTTGGCTACGGCTTGTCATACACGACCTTCGATTACTCGAACATGAGCAGTACCGATAACGGAAAGAGCTTCACATTTACCTGCACGATTACCAACAATGGAAGCAAAGCAGGTAAGGAAGTCGCTGAGCTTTACATCTCCGCTCCGGGAAAAGATATGGCAAAGCCCGCAAAAGAACTGAAAGGTTTTGTCAAGACCAACCTCCTGAAACCAGGAGAGAAGCAACAAATCTCTTTCACTGTAAACAAGACAGACTTGGCTTCATTTGATGAGTCTAGCAATAGTTGGGTGGTAGAATCCGGAAACTATACCGCCCAAGTCGGTGCTTCCTCGGAAGATATTCGCCAGAATGCGACATTCAAGGTCGAAGGAGAAACCGTTGAGAAAGTTCACCAGGTATTAACGCCCCAAGTGACACTCAACTTACTTAAAAAGTAAGACTAACTTAATTTGACATACCATATTCATTCCCTTGAAGAGTCGTATTATACTCTTCAAGGGATTTTTTTCTTAAGCAAAATAGAGAAGATTACAGGGATTATCGTTTCTTCGCGAAAAAGAAAGACTACAAACTCCTATAAATTATGAAGAACATCATACAAGAATTCAAGAAATTCGCCATTCGTGGAAATGTCGTGGATATGGCAGTCGGCGTCATCATCGGTGGCGCGTTCGGAAAGATTGTTTCCTCTATTGTCAATGATCTCATTATGCCAACCATTGGCGTCATCATCGGCGGCGTCAACTTTACGGACTTGAAACTCACCCTAAAGAAAGCGGTCATGGAAGGAGACAAGGTTGTCTCGCCCGCAGTTACGATCAATTACGGGAACTTCCTGCAAACAACTCTCGATTTCTTGATCATCGCTATAGCCGTATTCCTATTGATCAAGGCGATCAACGCTCTTAATAAGAAGAAAGAAGAGACGACAAAAGCGCCAGTCGCTCCTCCTGCTGACATCCAATTACTCACAGAAATCCGGGATCTGCTGAAAGAGAGACAGGATAAAGCCTGAAAATAACAAAGGCGTAAGAACAGGTTTTATCCTATTCCTACGCCTTTATTTCAATATTCTCCAAACTTAATTCTACTTCTCTCGAATAAAGATGTTAATCGGTGTTCCCGTAAACGACCAATTCGCCCGGATCTTATTCTCCAAAAACCGCTTGTACGGTTCTTTTATCCATTGCGGCAAATTACAGAAGAATACGAAAGAAGGAACATTGCCTACTGGCAATTGAGTAATATACTTAATCTTGATATACTTACCCTTCCATGCGGGTGGCGGTGTTTCCTCGATAATCGGCAACATCAACTCATTCAACTTGGCGGTCGACACGCGGCGCGAACGGTTCTCATAAACCATCTTCGCCGTTTCCAGGACCTTCAAGATACGCTGTTTCGTCAACGCGGAGATAAACAAGATCGGGAAATCCGTAAACGGAGCGAGACGCTCACGAATCGCGTTCGTAAAGGTATCGATCACCTTTTGATTCTTATCCTCTACCAAATCCCATTTATTCACGCAGACAACAAGACCTTTCTTATTCTTCTGGATAATCGAGAAAATATTCATATCCTGACTCTCGATGCCGCGAGTGGCGTCAATCATCAAGATACAAACATCCGAATTCTCAATTGCCCGGATTGAACGAATCACGGAGTAATATTCCAGATCCTCATTAACCTTTCCTTTCTTCCGGATTCCGGCCGTATCCACCAGATAAAAGTTCTGCCCGAACTTATTATATTTCGTATAAATCGAGTCGCGTGTTGTTCCAGCAATGTCAGTCACGATGTGCCGTTCCTCGCCAATAAAGGCATTGACAAGCGACGATTTGCCGGCATTAGGTCGACCAACTATAGCGATACGTGGTAACTCCTCCTCGACTACGACATTCTCCGACTTAGGCAATAATTCGATGATACGATCAAGCAAATCACCCGTATAAGAACCATTAATCGCAGAGATACAAATCGGATCTCCCAAACCAAAGGAATAGAACTCCGCAGCATAGGAATGCAGCCCATAATTATCAGCCTTATTCGCTACCACCAAAACAGGCTTATCACAACGACGCAAAATATCAGCGACATCCATGTCCAAATCCGTCGCGCCATTGGCGACATCTACCACGAACAAGATTAAGTCTGCCTCCTCTATAGCGATTTTCACTTGCTTGTTGATCTCCTCCTCAAAAACATCCTCGGAGTTGACCACCCAGCCACCAGTATCGATCAACGAGAACTCATGCCCCGTCCATTCCACCTTTCCATATTGGCGATCGCGTGTCGTGCCTGCCTCCTCATTAACAATAGCTGGACGTGTTCCCGTCAGTTTATTGAAAAGAGTTGACTTACCGACATTCGGCCGACCAACTATAGCCACCATATTTCCCATAAAATTTCCTCCTTCAGCGCTTGGCTAGTCCAACTGATAACCAAAATTTTTCAACAGGCTATCTCTGTTGCGCCAGTCTTTTTCTACTTTGACAAACATTTCTAAAAATACCTTCTTCTCAAAGAAGCGCTCAATATCCATCCGAGCCATAGCACCTACCTTCTTCAGCGCCTGACCACGATGGCCAATAATAATCCCTTTCTGGGATTCACGTTCCACGACGACAAGAGCTTTGATATGAATCATCTTATCGTCTTCCTTGAATTGCTCGACAACCACCTCCACGGAATAGGGGATCTCCTTTTGATAATACAACAGGATTTTCTCCCGGATAATTTCCGTCACGAAGAAACGGGCCGGCCGATCTGTCAAGGCATCCTTCTCAAAATAGGGCGGAGACTCAGGCAACAATTCCTGGATCCGCTTTTGCAGATAATCAATATTGAAATTATTTAGTGCGGAAATCGGGATAATCTCAGCTTGAGGCAATAACTCATGCCATTTAGCCACCAGATTCTCCAACGCGGATTGGTCCGATTCGTCAATCTTATTGATCAATAATAAAATCGGGCAATCCATATGTTGTACCTTCTGCAAGAATTCCTCGTTCTTGTCCACCGTCTCAATAACATCTGTCACATACAACAGGACATCCGCATCACCTAACGCAGACTCAGAGAAATTCAGCATGGACTCCTGAAGCTTATAATTCGGCTTCAATACACCGGGCGTATCCGAATAGACAATTTGCATGTCTTCAGTATTGACAATACCCAATATACGATGCCGGGTTGTCTGCGCTTTCGATGTGATAATCGAGATGCGCTCACCTACCAGACGGTTCATCAAAGTCGATTTTCCGACATTAGGATTACCGACGATATTGACAAATCCAGACTTATGCTTCCGATCCATCATATCCCCACTTCAAATAAAGTGCTCCCCAAGTAAAACCCGCACCAAAAGCGGCCAATATCAGATTATCTCCCTTTTTCAGTTTCTTTTCCCATTCCCACAAGCACAAAGGAATCGTTCCCGCACTCGTGTTTCCATATTTCTGTATATTGATCATGACCTTATCCAACTCCACACCCAAGCGTTTAGCTGTCGCGTCAATGATTCTCAAATTCGCCTGATGAGGCACGATCCAAGCAATATCCTCATGCGTCAAGCCATTTCGCTCCGCGATTTCAGCAGCGGCATCAGCCATATAGGAAACCGCATACTTAAAGACATAACGTCCATCCTGGAAAACGAAATGCTCATGGTTATCTACAGTCTCATGAGAAGGAGGATAAGCGGAACCACCCGACTTCATGATCAGGTGAGAATAACCAATGCCATCCGTCCGAAGCAGTGTGTCCATTACGCCAATCTTCTCCTCCGTCGGCTCCAGCAAAACAGCGCCACAGCCATCACCAAACAACGGACAGGTCGAACGATCTGTATAATCCGTGATAGCTGTCATCTTATCACCAGCGACAACAATCACCTTCTTATATCTTCCCGAGCGAATATAATTCGCACCAGTCTCAAGAGCATACAAGAAACCCGCACATGCCCCTTGCATATCAAAAGTCATCGCGTTCTTGCATCCCGTATGATAAGCGATAATTGAGGAAGTCGTCGGGAAATGGTGGTCAGGAGTTGTTGTAGCGGTCATTATAACCTCCACCTCTTCCGGATTTACCTTTGTCTTCTCCAAAAGTTGATTGACAGCCCGTATTCCCATATATGAGGTGCCAAGTCCTTCTCCACGCAATATTCGGCGTTCTTTAATTCCCACGCGGGTCATTATCCATTCGTCTGTTGTATCGACCATACGTGAAATATCCTCATTGGTCAAAATATCTTCAGGAACATAACCTCCTATGCCAGTAATGACAGCATTAATTTCACTCATAACCTCTAAAATTGACGATTATTTAATTAAAAATAGCCCTAAAATAAACTTTTAGGGCTATTTCATCTTGCGTTTATCAAACATCAGTTGATATAACTAATTACACAGCAGCTTCTTTTACAATCGCTAATTTACCTCTGTAATAACCGCACTCACCACAAACGGTGTGATAAATGTGCCATGCGCCACAGTTAGGGCAAATTGCCATTGTTGGAGCTACAGCCTTGTCATGAGTTCTTCTCTTGGCTGTTCTTGTCTTACCTTGTCTTCTTTTAGGATGTGCCATTTTGTTATTTATTTAATTGTTATCATTCTCTATTAATCCTTTCAAGGCATCCCAACGAGGATCAGTATAATTCTTATCATCCTCGAACTGGGTATCACTTTCACTCATTTCATCGTCCAAATCATCTTCCTCGTCAACACGTCTTGAAGAATGTTGCCTCAATTTGGCCGCCATCGTCTTATTGCATTTACCCGGAGCATGAACATGCTTCATCGGAATAGCCAAGGCTACAAATTCATATAAGAACCATGCGATATTGATCTCACCCTCTTCTTCCGGCACGATCACGATATCATCGCCCTCCTCAGAATATTCCTTTCCGAATTTAACAACTAAACGATTATGAGTATCAACAGGAACCTCCATATCATCCAGGCAACGGTCACATGGGACAATCGCTACCCCTTCAAGATGGAAACTCAGTTCGAACATCATTGCACCACTCTTAACAGAGACAGATGCCTTGATTTTTCCCTTTTGGACCTCAGTACCATCTATATCCGCAAAGAACTTATTGTCCAATAAGAACTCAAAATCATGAACTCCTGGAGCCAGTTCCTTTAAATCGATATTATATATTCCAAATTTACCCAAAGCCTCCTAGTGTAAAAACCATGCAAAGGTACAAAAAATCTCCTTACATAAACAACACTTGTATATTTATTTTTTGTTATCAAACACTTTCAAGCCTTATTTGCGTAATTCTATGCGAAAAGTAGTCCCTTTTCCTAGCTCAGAGCTTTTTACATAGATCTTAGCGCCCTTATAAGATTCGATAATCCGTTTGACCAATGAGAGCCCCAAGCCCCAACCACGAGTTTTTGTCGTATAACCCGGACTGAAAACTGTCTTATATCTCGATTTCGGAATCCCTTTTCCCGTATCAGAAACGTCTATACGGACCATACGTCCACGGTCCTCCACATTAAAGACAATACGTCCTTGACCTTCCATCGCGTCAACCGCATTCTTCACCAAGTTCTCCACTACCCATGCGAACAACGAGCTATTCATCCAAACGAACACCGGATGGTCCGGATAATTGGCCACAATAGAGATTTTCTTGGAAATACGGGTCTCCATATAAGATAAGGCCGTTCGAACCGCCTCACAAATATCGATCGATTCCGAGGCCGGATCAGAGCCTATCTTGGAGAATCTCTCCGCAATCGTTTCCAATCGCTTGACATCTTTCCCCATCTCATCCAACAAAGCAGGATCAACCTCCTTCATACGCAAATATTCCATCCAAGCGATCAAGGAAGAGATCGGCGTTCCCAATTGATGAGCGGTCTCTTTGGATAAACCAATCCAAACCTTATTTTGTTCAGCTCTTTTCGTACTTGAAAGCGCTAAAAAGGCTATTGATATAAAAACGAACACGACCGCCAACTGCACATAAGGATAAACCAGAAGACGTTTCAAGATCGTTGAGTCATCATAGTACAAATATTGCTTTACGCCATCCTCAAGATCAATTTCTATTGGCGGATTCTTTCCTTTCAATTCATGAACCTTACGCCGCATGAAAGAATCGATATCCTTTTCCGGCAGCTCTATATTATTATAGGAAAGAATACTGTCCGCATCATTACACAATATGACAGGTATTGAGGTATTGCCTTGTATGATTTTCAAGATCAACTTCATATTCAAGCTTGGATTCTCACTTGTCATCACACGGGTAGCCTCACTCCAGACCTCCATTTTTTCCCTCTCCTCTCGTGCCAAATCCTTAATCAACAGATCAGAGACAAAGACAGAGGCGATCGCGATCACAGTCGCAGAAAAAATAAATACATATCTCAAATATTGCCTGGCTTCATAAATGCTTTTCATTTCACTAAAGATAAATGAAATTAAAACGAGCCATAATAAAAAATATTGTGCGATACACAATCGAGTAGGAGGTAAACATTAATCATAGGTGTTTATCTCCTATTTTCATGTTCACCGACCTCTCACACCACCGTACGTGCCGTTCGGCATACGGCGGTTCCTATTTTGGGTACCATTCGAGATACGAGCC
>USAD01000008.1 GCA_900552415.1 uncultured Parabacteroides sp. | reverse complement strand
TCATCTTTACGTTTAATTATTTTGATGTTTAAAACTTATAACGCAAACCGATCTGGATCTGCCAAGGATTACCGCTCAGGCTGGAAATGCCCGTATTGTAATTGACATTATAGACATATTGCTTTTGGGCGGTATCGAAACTCTTGATCGAGTAGATATTCTGTTTGCCCAAGCTATGGTTAACTCCCCAATCCTTGTTCAAAAGGTTCAGCAGATTGAAAATATCGACCGAGGCCTCGATCGCGTGTGTCTTATAGAGCTTGAAGGTCTTATTCAGGCGCAAGTCGAAAGTACCATAGAATCCATTGACGCCACCGTTTCGCTCAGCGACCTTACCGAAGCTCTTGCGAATGTAATCCTTAACGCTCTGCTCAGCCTCCGGATTGTCCAGGATCGCCTGGATACCCTCACGCAGATAAGCTGGCGTGCTCGCGTCATTCGGGTCATAAATATAAGCCAAGTCGTTCGATGAGACGCAGTCGCCATTCATGTTTCCGCTCACAGCCAACGAATAACGTGTCCCGCCAATTCCCGTAAAACGCAAACCGACACTGATTCCCCAGAAAGAAGGTGCCGTACCATAAAAGACCACCTTGTGGCGGAACTGGTTATCGGAATAGGTCATCTGGCTCAAGTCGCGAGGATCATCCTTGACCATCAAGGACAACGTTGCCGAGTTCGCCACGTTACCATTATAAGAGGTGTTATCTTTCGAATCGTTCCAAGTATAACTGAAAGAGATCTCACCATCCTTGAAGTAACGGTAGGTTCCATCAATAACAAACGCATATTGGTTAATCTTACCCTCGCTGATCAACTCCAGGACACGTCCTACCTTATCACTCTTCCGGCTCTGCATCCAGTCGGTCGCGCCATTCTTAGGGTTAATCGTATTCGCGGGCACATAAACACCCCGATTTCCCTCAGCTTCCAACCGGAAATAAGGATCGTCCACCATATTCCGGTCAACATACATATAATTATTACGGGCCCAGTTCGCGTATGCGCTAATACCAACACGCAAACGATCCGAGAAAAAATGAGTATAAGAGGCATTCAACTTATAGACAACAGGCACCTTGGTGTTGTCGCTGTTCGTATTGATCGTCGAGATCTTAGGAATATCAGGATTATTGAACAGGTCGGTCCCGGGAGCGGTTGACGGATCCTTGCGATACGCCTCAAAGTTGGGTGTCGGAATCAAATTAGGATCTTGAATATCGACCGAGGCGACCTTCGTTCCATCGAACAACATATTATTGATCATGGAATAGTTATTCAAGTCGGAGCCAAAGATACCAGCACCCAAACGGACAATATCCTCGTGACGGTCATTGATATCCCAAGTGAACTGAACACGCGGTTGCACCTGGAAAGTAGCGATAGCGTTATCCGTCCGTATGCCCAGCTCATCATAAACAACCTGATTAAAGTTGGCCCGGTTGAAATAACGTGTATAATCCATTCTCAAACCGGCCATCACCTCAAAGCCCGTAAACAACTTAGTCTGCAACTGGCCATACACCGCCGAGTTCAAGGTATTCATCTTGACAGAAGGATCGTCGACAAGAGCGACCTCACGAGCGTAACGATAAGGAGTCAGATTATTGAAATTATCCAGACCCGTAAAATAGTAGCGTCCATTCATCTCACTTCCATACAACGAATTCATATTCGTGTACATGAAATCCACTCCAAAGGTATAGTTGATCCGATCCGTATTATAATACATATTATCCACCAACTGGACGACATGGTCCGTAAAGTTCTCCGGCGCGTAACGCTGGCCACCCAACTGGACAGAGGTGTACATTTTCTTCCCCGAGGCGGAAACCGACTCTACGTTCTCAACGATCGCCCGGGGAATGCTGGTCGCCGGGAGTTGCGCATTAGGAGTCGTGCCCTCATAAACCAGGAAGTGCTGCAATTTCAACTCGTTCGTTATTCTCGGGCTCAACATTGAGCGCAGTGTCGCCAAAACACTGTTATTATGAGATTTGCGGTTAATCCAAACCTCATAGAGGTTAATGTTGGAGTTATCACTCTCGCTCAATGGGTTATTCTCGTTGATAAAATTATCGCTAATCGTCAAGAGATTAGTCGGATTCAATTGCCAATCGATACGGGCAAAGATCGCGTTCGTCTGCTTCTTCTTACCAAACTCACCAAACTGCCGGTCATTGGATACGCCATACTTATCTCGGGCGATGCTCAAATATTGATCCAAAGTGCTTTGGGTCACATTATAACGTGTCTCATCAGCGGCAGTCCGGATATCCGCGATGTAAATCGGGCGAGAATCCTGCTGGTGATCCCACACCAGATAGAAGTGCGCACGGTCCTTTATGATAGGGCCACCCAACGAAAATCCGTACTGATATGTAGAATATTCCGAATTGGTCTTATTGCCTCGAATATCGTAAGGGCTCGACAACCAGTCTGCCCGTCCGAAAACAAACGCGCTTCCCGTAAAGGTATTCGTTCCGGATTTTGTCACGGCACTGACCGTTCCACCACCCGAACGACCATAAGTGACGTCGTACTGGTTGGTAACCACCTCAAACTCACGAACCGCCTCCATTGAAATCGTATAGGCACCAGAAGTCGTTCCGCTCGCGACCGTTCCTTTCGCGGTCATTCCATCAATTGTATAATTGGTGGAAGAGGCCAACTGTCCAGCCAAGTTTCCGCCGCTGCTCAAAGGCGACAGATCCATCAGGGAAGTAAAGTTACGTCCATTAACAGGAAGCTTTTTAATATTCTGGGCAGAGATGGATGTCGCGGCACCAATCTTAGGTACCGTATTCTTCAATGAGTTCGCGACGACTTCCACCGTCTGGATCTCGACCGATTCCTCCGACAACTGGAAATCAACTCTCAACATATCGCCCTGATTCAACGAATAACCTGTCTTTTTCTGCTCTCCATAACCGACATAAGAAGCTGTCACCGTATAAGGCGATCCCAAAGGTAATTGCTTGATAACATACTCACCTTTCTCATTTGTTATAGACCCCGTAAAGAATCCGGTTGACTCGTTCTTTACCTGGATCGTCGCGCCAATAACGGCCAATCCCTCATTGTCAAGGACAATTCCCGTAATAATCGCTTGCGTGCCCTGTGCCAGAGCGGAAACAGCTACGCATAGGCTAAAAAACACGCATAATACTGATCTCAAATTAATTCTCATAAACAATCTTTTTATAATTTGCGTTGTTGATTACGGGAACAAAAGTAAAAGACAAAATTTACAAAATAATTACATATAAATCTCATTAATGATAATATCAAAAGTCACTATAAAAACAAAAAAAATAAGACTTTCAGCAATAGAAGCCAAAAGCCTTATCAAAAATTATAATAGAAAAAAGAACCTCAATCCTCAAGAGCCTTAATTACATTAGAAGCAATCTTAACAGAGCTTTTCTTACTCATTTTACGTATCTTATTAGGCTCTTCCAAGTTCATACATGTAAAGAAATTATTTCCTGTTATTATCTCCTTTTTATCTTTATCAAACAAAGAATAACTTACGATATGAAACAAAGTTCTCAACGGTTGATCCTGCCATTTCAGATAGTGTTGATTCAACACCAAAAGATAATCCGCATCTGCGTCATTCATGATTTTCCGCATCTCATCCAATGGAACAGAGGACAAATCGGAGGCACACTCCTCCTCATTCTCATTTATTTTCACCTCCTCAAAAAAATCAGCAGGAATTGAATTCTCATTAGCCAGGACAAATTTATAGGCCTTATTTTTGGTATTTCCAGCGATATTCTCCGCTATAATATGATTATAAATAAAATCAACGCTATCCGCCTGCATTCCCGTCTCTTCAGCGATCATACCTTTATAAAAATAATTAGACCGCACATTATCCTTTAACCCAACAATAAGCACTTGCTTAGGCTGGACGCCATCTCCTTCAGACAATTTCTCAGCAAACGAGGTATTAACGCATAATCCACAAAGAAACAACAGATTCAATAATCTAAAACGAAACGATCTTTTCATATCTATTCTTCATTTAAATTCGCAGCAAAGCTAGCCTTACGATATTGCGTCTTCATTAAGAATAGGGAAAAGATTTATTTCGATTATATTACACGAGAAATTTTCCTCATCTCCTCGTACAAGCGGTAATCAAACCGGAACCCAAAGCGAGTGACAGGCCAACGACGACGACTCCGGCCCATCCCCAAAAAGACCAGGCTGTTCCGGAAAGGAAGGTGCCCAAGGCGCCACCAAGGAAATAGGAGGTCATGAAAATCGTATTGATCCGGTTGGAGGCGGTCGGGCAAAGATCGAACATCACAGTCTGGTTGCTCAATTGTACGCATTGCATACCGATATCAATAATGAGAATGCCGGCAATCAAACCCGCATAACTCTCGCCCCCGAACCAGAACAGGCTCCAGGCCAATATTTGTAGCGCGACACCCAAATAGTTGAACCGACGGACACCAAACCATTTCACGTAGCGCCCCACAAATGAGGCAGACAACGCACCAACCACGCCACATAAGCCCAATGCGCCAACCACGTCGCTCCCGGCATTAAAAGGCTCTTGCGCCATCTTGAAAGCCAAGTTTGTCCAAAAACCCATAAAGGATCCAAACGCCAATGCCGCCCGGGCAGCATAGACTCGCAAGGCGGGATAATCACGGATAATCGTCAAGAGAGAACGCATCAAGCTCAAATAGGTACCACCATAATTGACCGCCGTATTGGGCAATACGGAAAGGATCACGATCGCGGAGAGCACCATCAGGCCCGAGGCGATGTAAAACATCTCTCGCCATCCCAACCAATCACCAACATAGCCACTGATAACTCTCGACAGCAAAATACCGGTCAGCAAGCCAGAGACCACCATACCGACATTCTTTCCTTTACTCTCCGGACGAGAATATTGCGCCGCGAAAGGCACGAATATCTGGGGAATCACCGAACAAATTCCGGTCAGCAGGGAAAAGAATTGCAGCCAATAAACCTTTCCCGCCATCGCGATCCCCAACAGGGAGAGAGTCAATACGGAGAAATTCACCAGGACGATCCGTTTCCGGCTATACAGGTCGGCCAGCGGAATGATGAAAAGCAGCCCCAAGGCGTAGCCCAACTGGGTAAACAAGGCAATATGATTCGCCTCCATCTCGCTCGCCTCAAGATCCACCCGGATCATATCCAACAAGGGCTGGTTATAATACAAATTCGCCACCGTGATCCCCGCGATCGCCGCCAGCACATACAACAAGCCGGACGATATCCCCTTCCGCTCATCCAATAGAATAGCCATAGAACTCTCTTTTTCTCTTCGGCCGCGAAGATACAAAACAAAAAATCAAAAATATTAACCGATTAGGGAACAACAAATAGCGCATTTCCCTATTTTCGCGGACAAATATTTAGGTCGTATCGGAAATCAAGGATGAACAAGGCTCTGAAATACGCGGGATCTCTTTTCCTGATAATAGTGCTCTTGCACTATTTCGTGGGAACGAGTTGCTTCTTTCATACCCACGAATTCCAGGCGCATGTCATCACCCACTCCCACCCCTACAAGACACAACAGGACAACAAGCCCAAACATACCCATACGGCTCATGAGCTGGAGCTGATCTCGATCCTGGACCAATCGCTATCGGAAACCATAAACGTCATGACGCCCGTGAAGCCGGTATTGATCCTGCTTAACACCTTCCCGGTATTTTCCCTCCTGATGATCCCTTGCGGGAAACCGGGCAAGACAAGCAACCGCTCTCCCCCGGCACTTCCCATAGCGGGATGATTATCATTCCCTCACGCCACACCTCCGCGAAAACTTTGTCCCTCCCGGATCCGGGTGAGAGACCGAGCCGTGACGTGTCGTAAAGTAGCGTTCCCTGCCATAGAATCGGCACGACAATACCTCAGGAGGCCATTCATTCCATTTATCCTTCGCTTTCCGGAACGGAGGGCGAACCATGTCATACACTTTAAATTAAAGAAACACTCAAATGACTCAAAAGATAATTACCTTATTATTAACAATCGCCAGCCTGACAGCTTGCCAAGCGGGACAAGAGCGAAACGACGACCCAAAATCGGTCCGCCAGGAGGGCGACACGATTTTCGTCGGCGGGCAATCCCCAATTCTCTCCCGCTTGAGAACCGATATCGTCAATCTGGAACCCTACAGGCAGGAGGTAACCACCTCGTGCGAGATCAAGGCGATCCCATCCCAATACGCCGAGATCGCCTCGCCTTTCGCCGGACGGATCAACCAGTCGTTCGTACGGCTTGGGCAGAAGGTTGCGCCGGGCACCCCGATCTTCTCCATCAGCTCGCCTGACTTCTTCGAGGCGGGGAAAAACTATTTCCACGCAAGACAGGAGATGGGACTCGCCCTAAAAAACTATAAACGGGAAAAAGATCTTTTCGACAACCGTGTCAGCGCCCAGAAGGAGGTCGAAGAGGCGGAAGCGAGCTATGAGCTGGCCAAGCAGGAGTTCGAGAACGCCCGTGTCTCGCTCGAGGTTTATCAGATCGACCCGCAAGATCTGAAGCTGGGGCAACCGCTCGTCGTCCGATCGCCAATCGCGGGCGAGGTGGTCACTGACAAGATCGTCATGGGACAATACATCCAGGACGACGCCGAGCCGATCGCGATCATCGCCGACCTGAACCAGGTCTGGGCCATCGCGAACGTGAAAGAGAAAGACCTGCACCTGATCCAAGACCTTGAGTCCGTGGAGATCCAACTGATCGCCATGCCCGACCAGACCTTCTCGGGCGAGATCTATCACGTCAACGAGATGCTGGATCCAGAGAGCCGCTCCGTCGAGGTGATTATCGCTTGCGACAACCACGACCGGCAAATCAAGCCCGCCATGTATGGCCATGTCCGCCTGATAGGTCGGGAGAAAAAGGCGATCCGAATCCCGACATCCGCCCTGTTGCAAGACGAGAACAGCGCTTACGTCCTGCGGTCGATCGGCAACAACCGCTTTATCAAGCAGCCGGTAACGACCGGGAATGACGAGAATGGGGAAACGATCGTATTCAAGGGGCTGACGGCCAATGACTCGATCGTGGTCGCGGGAGCCTTCTATTTGTTGGACATTAAATGACGGGAAAGCCATGATGGAGAAAATTATCCGACTGGCCCTCACACGGCGAGGGCTGATGATTGTCCTGTTCTGTTTCCTGGCGGTGGTCGGCTATTACTCGTGGAGACAACTCGCGATCGACGCCTATCCCGACATCGCCGACACGACCGTGCAAATCGTCACGCAGGTCCCCGGACTGGCGGCGGAAGAGATCGAGCAACAGATCAGCATCCCGATCGAACGGGCCATGAACGGCCTGCCGGGCATGAACGTGATGCGCAGCAAAAACACCTTCGGCCTATCGACCGTCATCCTGGTTTTCGACGACGGCATAGACGACTATTGGGCCCGCCAACGGGTGCAGGAGCGACTGACCGACGTGGAGCTGCCCTACAACGCGGTTCCCGGCCTGAACCCTCTTACCTCGCCCACCGGCGAGATCTACCGCTACATCATCGAGAGCGACAGCCTGAGCCTGCGTGAGATCACGGACCTGCATAAATGGGTGATCATCCCACGCCTGAAACAGGTGACCGGTATCGCCGACGTCAGCAACTATGGCGGCATAACCACCCAATACCAGATCGAGCTGGATCCGAATAAGATGGACGAGTACGACATCTCGCTGGGCGACATCACCGAGAAGATCGAGAAGAACAACATGAACGCGGGCGGCAGCATGCTGACCCATGGCGACCTGAGCTACGTCATCCGGGGCATCGGCCTCATCCGCGACCTGAAGGATCTCGGACGGATCGTGATCAAGAACACGAACGGCGTCCCCATCTACCTGGACGACGTGGGCCAATTAAAGTATGGCAACCTGGAGCGGAAAGGCGTCCTCGGCTTCACCGACGCGACCCACGACTACTCGGATGGCGTAGAGGGCATCGTCCAGATGCTTCGCGGCGAGAATCCCTCGAAGGTGCTCGACGGCATCCATGCCGCCATCGACGACCTGAACCAGAACATCCTGCCCAAGGGCACCCGGATCCATCCCTTTATGGACCGGCAAGACCTGGTCAACACGACGTTGCGCACCGTCTCCCATACCTTGATCGAGGGCATGCTTCTCGTGGTGCTTGTCCTGATCCTTTTCCTGAAGAGCTGGCGAGGCGCCCTGTTGGTCGCCCTGACCGTCCCACTCGCGCTGTTGATCGCCTTTATCCTGATGCACCTGACGGACATTCCCGCCAACCTGCTCTCGCTGGGCGCCATCGACTTCGGTATCCTGGTCGACGGGGCGATCGTCATGATGGAAACCATCCTGAAGAAGCGTGAGCGCCATCCCCAAGAGCGACTGACCGAGAACGACCTGATCCGCAGGACAACTGAGGTTGCCCGGCCGATCTTCTTCTCGACCCTGATCATCATCACCGCCTATTTGCCCCTGTTCGCCTTCGAGCACATCGAGCGGAAATTGTTTACCCCAATGGCCTATACCGTCGGCTATGCCTTGATCGGCGCGCTCATGGTCGCCCTGCTGCTGATACCGGGGCTGGCGTTCATGGCCTATCGGGCGCCCGGCCATACGCGGCGAAATCTCTGGCTGGAAAAGCTCTCTTCCCGTTATCACCTGCTGACGGTCTATCTGGTCGATCGCCCCAAACGGGTCATCGCCCCGCTGGTGATTATCCTCATAGCCGCCGGTATCCTCAGTTATACGGTCGGGAAAGATTTCCTGCCGCCACTCGACGAGGGATCGATCTGGGTTCAGGTCCAACTGCCACCGGGCATATCCATCGACCGATCCAAGGCGATGGGCGAAGAGTTGCGCCGGACACTCTCCACGTTCGACGAGGTCTCGTATGTCATGACCCAAGTGGGCCGCGACGACGAGGGCGCGGAAGCCTTCTCGCTCTCGCACGTGGAATGCGGCGTCGGCCTGAAGCCCTACGACACCTGGAAATCCGGTCGCACCAAAGGGGAACTGATCGACGCCATGGCCGAGAAACTGGCCGAGCTGCCCGGTTATTCCGTCGGCTTCTCGCAACCGATCATCGACATGGTCATGGATCAGGTAGCGGGAGCGCATAGCGACCTGGCCCTGAAAATCTATGGCGACGACATCGCCGGGACACGGCATATCGCGGAAGATATCATCAAGGTCATCAAGGAAATTCCCGGAGCGACAGATGTCGTGATCGACCAGGAGCCGCCCTTGCCCCAATTACAGATCGTCGCCGACCGCGACCGCATCGCCCAATACGGGCTGAACGTGGCCGACGTCACCGACCTGATCGAGCTGGCGATCGGAGGCGCCTCCATCTCGCAAATCTTTATCGGGAGCAAGAGCTACGACGTGATCTGCCGCTTCAACGAGAAGAGCCGCGACACGCCAGAGAAAATCGGCAACCTGCTCCTCACCTCCGGCTCGGGCGCCAAGATTCCCCTGTCGCAGGTGGCGACCATCAAGATGACGACTGGCGCCAGCACGATCACCCGAGAGATGAACCAGCGCCACCTGACCGTACGCGTCAACCTGAGAGGCACCGACCTCACCACCTTCCTGAACCGGGCGAACCAAAGGATCGAAAAGGAGGTAAACTTCGATCCCAATGAGGTCCACCTGAAATGGGATGGCCAGTTCAAGAACCAGGATCGCGCCTATAGCCGGCTCGCGACGGTGGTTCCCGTCGCTTTAGGCATCATGTTGCTCCTCCTGTTCGCCGCCTGCGGCAAATTCAGGCAGGCCGCCCTGATGATGTTCGTCCTGCCCCTGGCCCTATTTGGCGGCATGCTGGCGTTGAATGTCCGGGGCATGACCTTGAATGTCTCCTCGGCGGTAGGATTTATCGCCCTGGTCGGCGTTGCCATCCAGAACGGGGTCATCATGATCTCGCATATCAATAACCTGCGAAGCCGCGACCGTGCGCTCCGCGACGCGGTGATCATTGGCGCCCGACACCGGTTCCGTCCGATCCTGATGACAGCGACCGTGGCGGTCCTCGGCCTATTGCCCGCCTCCCTGAGTACCGGCATCGGCTCCGACGTGCAACGTCCGTTGGCGACCGTTATCGTCTATGGCCTGCTGTTTTCCACGATTATCACATTATTTGTATTACCCTCGCTCTATTTCATGATGGAAAAGAGAATCGAGGAAAAAGGAAAAAAGATCTGACATGAGAACTATTCTATCCATCCTATTCATAACGGCCTGCGCCTGGACATCCCACGCGCAGACAACCGTCACGCTCAGCTATCCGGACTATATGCGGAAAGTTCGGGAAAACAACCTGGCCTACGCCGCTGAGAAACTGAACATCAGTATCGCCTCGGCTGGGGTAACCGCCTCGAAGGTCTTCAACGACCCCAATCTCTCCCTCTCCTATTTCAACAACGAGAACCGGACACTCCAGATGGGCGAGGGTGTCGAGGTCGAATTGAGCAAGACCTTCACCTTCGGGAAACGGAGCGCGAACATCGCCCTGGCCAAAAGCGAGAAAGAGCTATCGGAAGCCCTGTTGGCCGATTTCTTCCACAACCTGCGGGCCGACGCGACCATCTCTTATCTTGAGGCGCTCAAGCAGGTCGAGCTTTATAAGGTAAAAGAGAATGCCTACGAGAATGTCAGGCGACTGGCCGAAGCGGACAGCATCCGCCTGCGGCTGGGCAAGATCATGGCGATCGACGCGACCCAAAGCCAGGTGGAGGCGGGCATTCTCCACAATCAACTCCTGGAGGCCAAGGCCAACCTGGGCAACGCGTTCACCTCGCTTAACCCGATCATCGGCTATCAAGGGCTCGACACCCTGTTCACTCCAAGGGGCAATCTCCTGTTGCCCCAGCCCGATTTCATCCTGGCGGACCTGATCAACACCGCCTTGACCAACCGGGCCGACCTGATGGCGGTGCTCAAGAACAGCGAGGTCGCCCAACGAGCCCTCAAGGTCGCCCGGCGGGAGCGAAACACGGATGTCGACCTCTCCATCGCCGTGAGCCATAACGAACGGGTATATAACGAGGAGGCGCCCGCTCCGCCCTATACCGGCGTGACCGCGGGCATCGCCATTCCCCTGAAGTTCTCCAACTTCAATAAAGGGAGCGTCACCGCCGCCCGGCTCAAGGCCCAACAGGCCGAGACCCAATACCAGCAGGCACAGCTGGAGGTCCAAACCGAGGTCATGAAGGCCTTCCAATCCTACCAAAGCCTCGCCCAACAGATCGAGCGTTATCAATCGGGACTGCTCGAGCAGGCCAAGCAGGTCGTGGAGAGCAAGATCTACAGTTACAACCGGGGCGAGGTCTCCCTGCTTGAGGTTTTGAACGCGCAACGCACCTACGACGAGGTCCAGGCCCAATACATCGAGACCCAATTCAACTTCAGCGCGGCCCTGGTCGAGCTGGAGAGATGCTCCGGCATCTGGGATATTCAACTCTAGAGGAGCGGGAGCGCACGGATGACCCCAATTTGACAGACGCGCCCGGCATAGATCATGCCCCGGGAACCTGTCAAGGCGAAGTCATCCGTGCGCGCGCTCGCCTAACCGACAATCTTGAGCTCGCTGCGTCCGCTCGCGCCCGCCTTGATCACCTGGATCTGCGTATGGATCCGCTCACGCATCTCCGGCGTATGGCTGATGACGCCCACCTTTTTCCCCTGCATCGTCCGCAAACCGGACAAGGCGTCGATCACGATGTTCAGGTTCTCGGCATCCAACGTGCCGAAGCCCTCGTCCACAAACAGGTTGGAGATCTGGATATTCCTGGACGACAAGGAGGAGAGGCCGAGCGCCAGCCCAAGACTGACCAGGAAGGTCTCGCCACCCGACAACGAGGAGAGATTGCGCACCTCGTCGGCCCGGTCGTGATCGATCACCCGGATGCCCAACGAGTCCTTCACCTGCTCCAGGCTATAACGCTGGTTCAACAGGCGCAACTGGGCATTCGCCTGATGAACCAGGAAACGAAGCGTGAAACATTGGGCCGTCTCCCGGAAACGCTTTCCCTCGGCGTTTCCCAAGATACCATTCAACTTTTCCCAGTTCACAAAGAGCTGTTCCCGCCTCCGCAACTCCGGCAAACGTTCGGCGACCTGCTTTTCCGCCTGTTGATGAGCGAACAAAAGGCCCGCCACCTCTTTCCGCCGCTTATCCAGATCCTCCTTGTAAACTTGCTCCTCCTTGATCGCCTGAAGCAGCGTCTCCAACGATTCATCTGTCCGGCTTTCCGATCTCTCATGCTCTTCCAGGTTCTTCTGGCAATTCTCTACCCGGCCCATCGCCTGTTGGACCGACTCATCCAACCGACGAATCCGCTCGCGAGCCATACGCCATTCCCGCTCCGGGGCGAAAAGCCAGGCCAACCGATCCATATTCCATTGGCCACACGCATCCTCAAGACGGTTTTGTTCCTCAAGCCACACGTTGATTCGCCCGATCTTCTCCGTCTCCTGGGTTCGGGCATTTTCCAATTCCCGGGTTGTCAGCTTGATGCTCTCATCCTGACGTCCGCAAGCCTCAACCAGGCGATTGAATTCCTGGTCAACCTGTTCCTTCCGCTTCTCCTGAGCCCGGATCGCCGCATTCAACTCGTTCTCGACCAGATCGGGATCTTTTCCATCCAAGACCGACCGATAGGCCGACTCACCCGCCCCAATGGCGGCACGAGCCTGTTCGAGGGACCGGTTCCGTCTCTCCAACAGCTCTTGGGCAGTAACGATCCGCTCCTTCAAATCCTCACGCAACAGGTTTAACTGCCCCTGCCGCTCGAGCAAATCACGTCGCCGATTACTTGCTTGTTCAAAACGGTCATAAAGCTGTTTCAGCTGATCGATCCACACCGGATAATCGGAAGAGAAACGTCGCTCCCAATCCGGGATTGAAAGTAAGAAATCCGACAACTCCACCTTTTCCTGCCGAATGCCCGCATCATATTTTTCCAATTGGCTTTTCTGTTCGGTCAAAGTCGTGCTCAAGGCGGTCAAGCGGGTCTCGATCGTCCGAAAATCCTCCTCCTCCTGTCTTAACGAGGTCTCCAACTTGATCTTATCCTGACGCGTTTGGGTCAATTGGGCCTGTTCCGCCTGATAAACACGGAATCGCTCATTAGCCTCGATCTCCTCTCGCCGGGCCTTCTCACTGAACTGAGCCAACAAATCGGCAACCACCGTCATGGCCGACGATTCCCAAGCGGGTAATTCCGCATAAGCCTGCCGGAACGCCTCCCATTCGGCAAGCGATCGCTCCCGCTCTTTCCGGAGCGCGTCGAGCGAGCCGGCCAACTCCCCTTTCCGGACAACGCCTCTCGAATAAAGCGCCCGAATGCCCGTTCTCTTGTCCTCCAGCTCACGCCGGATCTCCTCCTGTCGGTTCCGCTTGCGGGCGATCTCAGTTTTGATGGGCGACAAATAGCGCTCCGCTCCATCTTGCGCGGCGAAAGGATGCTCTCTTGATCCGCACACCGGACAGCATTCCCCAGCCCGCAAGGTCGCCCGCATCGCCTCGGCCCCTTCACCCGCCGCCAGCTGATAAGCCTCCTCCAATCCCGGAAGCACGGCCTGGATCAACTCCCGCTCCCGACTCAAAAGCGCCTCCCGTTTTTCCCATTCGGCCAGCTGTTCCTCCAACGACCGCAAGGCGACCGTCTCCGCCGCCATCGCTTTTTGGTTCTTCCCCAAAGCCTCCAGCAGGGATTCGCAACGCTCGCCCGCTTGCCGGCGTTTGGTCGCCTCGGCGCTGTCGTTCCTGAGCTTATCCAGGTCATAGCGTGCCAAGCGGTCTCCCAACAAACGCTCTTGCCGGGTCAAATCCTGCTCACGGGCTTTCAATTTCTCCAGCTTGTCTTGGGCATCCAGCCGCTTTTTCTCCTCTACGGCCAACGACTGGCTGTTTTTCCGTATGGTCGCTTCCATCCGGTCACGCTCCTCCACCGTCTTTTTCAAACGTTCCAGCCGAGTCAAGACCATCGCCATCGAGTCGATCAGCTTCTGGTGTTTGGCCAACGCCTCCAATCGTTGCTGTTCCTCCGACAGGTTTTTAGCGGTCGTCTCGAGTGCCGACCTATTCTCCCGCAACTGCTTTTCCAGCCGATCCAATGCCTCCACGGCCTCCCGGGCCTGTTTGCCGGCCTCCTCGCCCTGTTTCCGCAAGGCCTCCAACTCCACTTTCCGTTGGCGGGCCAACGTCAAACGGGGCATCAACTCCTGCTGCCGTCGCTTGGCCTGAAGCAATGCGCCACTAACCGCTTCCAACAACTCCTTTTTGGTGGCCATCTCCTGAGTCAGCCGCAGGTGCGTCTCCCGATAGGCGGTCAACCGCGCCGACAAATCAGCCTTATGACGAACCAACCGCTGATAATCCAGGAAATCATTCTGGATGGCGGTCGCCAGATCATATTCCCCCAACCGGCTTCTCAATTCCCGGACCGCCTCCGCCTGTTCCTTCGCCTCCGCCAATACTTGCCGCTCCTTTTCCAGGGCGGCACCCAATGCCGTCTTTTGGCGACACCATTTCTCATGCGTCTCCAAAGCCTTAAGCCGTGCCTCCACGTCGGAATAAGCCGTCTCCAACTGACGCGCTTCCCAGACTCTCTTTTCCAGCTCCTCTTTTGTCAGGCGATTGCCACCAAGGGCATCCACCTCATTCTTCAACTCATCCTTCGCCGTCTTCGCCTCCTTGTAGAAGGCATTGATCTTCTCGGCGATCACGGAATAGATCCGCGTTCCCGTCAGCTTCTCCAACAAGATCGCCTTATCCTCATCCTTGGCCTTGATAAAGTTGGCGAAACTGTTTTGGGCCAACATCACCGTCCGGGTAAATTGGTTATAATCCAAACCGATAACCCGGTCCAGACCGGTGTTTCCCCTCGAACCTTTCTCCCGGATCGGCAACTCCTTATCCTCCTTGAGGAGCGTTCCTTCCCGTTTGAGACGATAGAACCGCCGCTCTTCATCCTTATAGTTTGTCCGGGCGAAGGAGCAGGACCAGACCGCCTTATAATATTCGCCATCCCGGGCCTGGAACCAGACCTCGGCCGAGCAGCTTTTCGTTCCCCGCCGCAAGATGTTACGCGGGTCGTTGGGCGAGAGCGACTGATTCTTGTTGACCGCCTCCCCATGATAATACTTGAAATTGAGAGCCCCCTCAAAGCGGGGCGCCGTCCCATAAAGCGCCAGGCAAATGGCGTCGAGAATGGTCGACTTGCCACTGCCTGTCTCACCCACGATCGAGAACAGGTCGGCCGACCGCAACGGCTCGCTCTCGAAATCGATCTCATGCAATCCCTCCAGCGAGGCCAAATTATATATGATGACTTTTATCAGTTTCATTCCTCCGTCTCCTCCTTTCTGGCGGCCTCGATCGCCTGCCGGGCCAAAGCGACCAATTCCTCGCCCATCTCACTATGATATTTGTTCCGATAACTGATCCGGATCATTTCCAACGGATCCTGTTCCAATAAATCCTCAACCGATTCCAATGCCTTATTATCCGCATCATTATCTGTTAATGCCTGATAATAGGTCGCCACCCGACACAACGCCACCGCCTTATCCTCCAGCAGATCGGCGATATTCTTCCCAAGATTGGGATCCGGGCCATCCAACAGGACCTTGATCTCCAAATAAGGGTAAGGCGCCTCCTTCCCAGCCTCCTTGACCTTATCCGGCAATTCCGAGATCCGTTTCTTGATCTCCTCCAACGGAAGCGGTTCCGCCGAGAGTGAGCGTAAGGGACGTATCGGTTGGTATGCGATGAAACGGGGCAGCTCCTCGCATTTGCCCTGGCTGATCGTCCAAAGATCGGCGCCATGTTGATAACCCCGTTCAGAGAAGGACATCGGCAAGGCACTGCCCGGATAACGCATCCGCTCGCTTCCGCCAATTCGTTGCCGCTTATGGATATGACCTATGACAGCCAAAGTAACCGCGTCACTCACCTGCCCCATATTGACCATCTCCGAACCGCCAACGATCAGCCGTTCCGACGACTCCTCGGCGATCTCGGCCCCCGTCGCGTAAAGATGGGCCATCAAGACCAAAGCCTCGTCCGGTTTCCGGCAATTCTGGTTCGCGTAGGCCGCCAACGAGCGGATAAAGCCAACCGCGCCTTCCCCATAACCGGCCTCTCGGGCAAAATCGCCATCCCGCAAATAGGGCACCGCCATAATCCAGGCCCGCTCGCAATCTCGGCCCTCGACCGGCACCAGCAATTCCGCCCAGTCCGGCTGGCCATCCGCCTGCCGACGAACAACACCTCGCACCTGAACGCCCCGCCGCTCAAGCAGAGCTCGAGGTGCCTCCAACCGGGCCGCCGAATCGTGATTGCCAGCGATAATTACCACCGCCATGTCTGGAGCGGCAACCGTCACCCGGTCGAGAAAATCGTAATAAAGCCGTTGTGCCGCAGCCGAGGGATTACTATTATCAAACACGTCGCCCGCAACCAACAGAACATCTGGCCGCTCACGGTCGATTGTCGCCAACAGCCACTCCAGGAAATGAACATGCTCCGCCTGCCGGTCGAAACCCTTGAAAACATTGCCCAGATGCCAATCGCTTGTCGCTAATATCTTGATCATGGATTAAGAATCTCTATATTATTAATTCCACAAATATACTCAAGCGATGCTGTTTTACCAATAAAAAACGGCCGGAGGAAATCCCCCGACCGTTCCGTCCTTATGTAGTCATTGAAATAATTGATGCAGCTCTAATGAATAATAGAGTTACCCGAATTACGCTAAGCCAGTCAACTCTTCCGGCAACTTCTGCATGGCCCCATTGCAGGTACAAACATAAGCTGAGACCTTCACTGCCAGATGATGCGCATCCGCTACGCTTTTTCCTTTTAAGATAGCAGCGACAAAAGCGGCCGTAAACGAATCGCCAGCACCTACCGTATCGGCTACTTCCACTTTCGGAGTCTCAACAAACGAGATCTCACCCGGCGTAAAGACATAACTACCATTCACGCCGCATGTCAGAATCAACATTCTCAGATTGAACTTAGCCAACAGGATCCAACACTTATCCTCCAGATCGATACCGGGCCAGCCAAACATACGGCTTAATGTTATCAGTTCCTCGTCATTAATCTTCAATATATTGCATTTCCGCATGGAGACGCAAAGAATCTCCTTCGTATAGAAACCTTGACGCAAGTTGATGTCAAAGATTTTCCACTGATCCTCACCTTCCGGCATCGTATCGAGAAAACGGTTGATCGTCTCGCGTGACACAATGCTTCGTTGCGCTAATGATCCAAAACAAACCGCCCTTGTCCGGCGAGCCAAATCTTCCAATTCCGGCGTGAATGGAATATTATCCCATGCTACTCCTTCCTTGATATCGTAGCAAGGAACACCCGCCTCATCCAACTCTACTTGTACGGTTCCTGTCGGATAGGGCACCTGCTCAATCTGGTAAGTCAATTGTTTCTCATCAAAATTATCTAAGATCTCCTTACCCAACTTATCCTCACCGACAGCACTAACGACGCAGCTATTCAATCCGAATTGTGACACATGATAAGCGAAGTTGGCAGGAGCGCCACCGATTTTCTTTCCTTCGGGCAACACATCCCAAAGAGCCTCACCCATTCCTACAATGATGTTATTCATGTTCTCGTTTAATTTTAAATGTATAGGTTAATAAATAAATCACGCCCAAAGCCATGACTGCGATCGCCCCATTTTGCCCCAAAGCGTCGCTCGCCAATCCCATCGCCAATGGAAATACCGTACCTCCAAACAATCCCATGATCATCAGGCCCGATACCTCATTCTTCTTGTCAGGAAGCGCAGAAAGCGCCTGAGCGAAAACGATCGAGAAAATGTTCGAGTTTCCAAAACCAATCAAGGCGATACAAATATATATGATCGTTTTCGAATGGAAAAGAAAGAGTCCCACCATCGCGATCAACATCAAGATGACACTCAAGGCGAAAAAGTTCCTGGCCGAAGCCCGCCGTAAGATAATAGCTCCCAAAAGGCATCCCATCGTACGGAAAATAAAATAGAGACTTGTCGCAAATCCCGCGTCAGATAACGATAATTCCAAACGTTCCATCAGGATCTTAGGCGCTGTCGTATTGGTTCCGACATCAATACCAACATGGCACATGATACCGATAAAAGACAAAAGGATGAAAGGCTTACCCAACAGGGAGAAGCAATCCCTGAAACCTGACGCCCGATCCGCCTTTTCCTCCTCAATAGGTGTCATACCCAATAGCAAGATAGCCACAACGGCGATCACCATATAAACCGGGAAAAGGAGTCGCCAGCCCAATCCGAAATCAGGCAAGATCCCCATAGCGCCCCACATGGCCAGGTAAGGTGCCAAGAATGAAGCGATCGCCTTGATAAACTGTCCGAAGGTCAGTGTGCTCGCCAGCTTATCTCCAGCAATAATATTACTCAACAAAGGATTCAAGGAGGTTTGCATCAAGGCATTCCCAATTCCCAACAAGGAAAACGAAATCAACATTTCCAGATAACTACTCCCGAAAATAGGGATTACCAACGAGACAAATGTCACGATCAAACTCAGCAGCACGGTCTTCTTGCGCCCGATTCGATTCATAAGAATACCTGTCGGGACCGAGAAGATCAGAAACCAGAAAAACACCAATGAGGGAAATATATTCGCGCTTGAGTCGCTCAACCCTAAATCCGCCTTTACATAATTGGAGGCAATGCCAACCAAATCCACAAATCCCATGGCGAAGAAACAGAACATCACCGGGATCAATCTTAAATAACTCGTCCGTCCCATCATATTAATCCAACTTATAAACATTTAAAGACTTGACCGTATAACTTCCACGAACCGACTCAAACGAAAGTCGATTGTAAGGTTTGGAAGGGAAAACACGATTGGTCATCACAAATTTACCTTCATTTCCAAAAGCCTCAATACTCGACCGGTCGACAAACAGACGAAGCCGTATATCACCACTTTCATTAGTCGTAGCGACTGTCACCGCCGGAAAATCATCGCTAAAATCAATCCGGCCACTCTCGCTACGATCCATAACAAATTGGGCACGGGTTATATCATAATACATATAAACCTTCTCTCCCTGCTCGTTCAACAGCGAAAACACGATCTTCGAAGCACCTGAGTTCTTGATGGTCATCTCAATCTCGTATGCACATTTATTATCATCCAAGAGTTTGTCCAGCTCATAGGTATCACTCACCTTAAATGAAGAGAACTGCTTCTTCTCGCCCCGAATCCGCTCTATCTCCGGCGATGGCGAGGATTTCAGGAGATAATCCCCATTCACCTCATAAAGCGTCAGATCCCGTGCGATCGTATTCGCACCCCGATACTGTGTCGTCGGGAGTACCGTCTGATATTGCCAATTACTCATCCAGCCCAAGGCAATACAACGGTTGTCAGGCGCATCGTGCCAAGTGACTGTCGCATAATTATCCTTACCCCAATCCAACCATTTTGTTTGAGTCGGCGACTCATTGACAAACTGTTTACCATCAAAAGAACCAACAAAATATTGGGCAGCGCTACCTCCAAAAGGCCCACCTGGATTCAAGTTACAGATCAATACCCATTTCTTCTCGTTTGTACCCTCAACTGGCAATTCCACCAAATCCGGGCATTCCCAAACGCCACCATGAGCACCGTGTTTCGCTCCAAACTGACTCTCTTTTTTCCATTCTTTCAAATTTCCAGAAGAATAGATCCACATTTCCTGCCCAACAGCAAGTATCATTACCCAATGTTTACCAGGAGCATACCAAAATACTTTCGGATCACGGAAATCACGCTCCTCAGAAATCAAGACCGGATTATGGTCATACTTGACGAAAGTCTTTCCGTTATCCAAGCTATAAGCCATACTCTGCGATTGGCTATCACCCCATGGTGTCGATTTCGCCGAGGTATAGAACGCGATAACCGCACCAGCTCCAAACCCTGCCGTGTTATCGTTATCAACAACGCAGGAGCCACTGAATATTGTGCCCCAAGCATCAGGCACGATCGCCTCACCTTGAAAAGTCCAATGGGTCAAGTCCTCGCTTGTCGAATGTCCCCAAGTCATATTTCCCCAAGTAGAGCCATATGGATTATATTGAAAATAAAGATGATAAACACCATCCTTATAAAACATGCCATTCGGGTCGTTCATCCAACCATAAGCGGGCGTATGATGATAAAGCGGGCGGAAGACTTCCCGGTTCGTGGTATCAAAGGTATCAGCGATCTTCATTTCCTTCCAGCATAATGAAGATGACGGCATACCAGCAACATCAATTGAAACTGTCTTTCCCACATAAGCTGATAAATCCAACGGCACGTAATAATCAACTCTTTCACGAGCCAGACGTACATTGATGCTCTGATCCAATTGCGATTCATTATTAATAACAATGTTAATCTTTCCCTCTGGCGCATTTTCCTGAACAGGAAGAAGTAAAAACTTCTTCGCTGACTCTAAGACTATTATATTTTGCTCATTAGCCAAATGCCTAATAACAAATTTATTCTCTACTCCTTGAGCTGTAAGAGCAACTCCCAGCATAATAGCCAACAAACTCTTTTTTGATGAAAATAAACTCAAATCCATAAATCCACGCATTAATAATAACTTACCTCAACATCACTAATCTCAACAGTACCTTCGTAGCAATTTATAGACCAGCAGTTCTTTTGTGTGCCATAAATACGGTTTGTATATGCGACATTGTCATTAATATAAACAACGCAAACAGAATTATCCGTATAAACAGTTACATGATACTCATTATCGGAAGGAGAAGTAAACAAGTATCCGTCAATACCACTGATAAAACCTATACCATCTTCACCTTGTTCCTCAAAGTTCAATTTCTTCTTATTACCTTCCTCTTCTGGATTTACCACAATAGAATAATATTTCCTTGAATCAGTACCTCGTACAAAAGAGAAACCGAACTTATCTGTTTTATCCGTTGTCTTAACAGTAAAGGAAAGTTTATTACGCACATTCAATCGATTAAACAAGACGTAAGCATCTCCAGACAATACATACCTGCCATCGCTCTCACTAACCCCATTCTCACTCTTAGCCATCACCTTCAAAGAGGATTCTGAAGTATATTTTTTATCGATACCTTCCACACTACCCAATGACAAAGTTCCATCCTCATGCTGGATAAGTCTATGAGCGACCAAATTACCTGCCCACTCAGGCTCGTTAGGAGCAGCTCCTACAGCCGTATTGTCATTACCCACTCGTGTCGGACACCACCCCCAGATGTAACGATTCGTTCCATCAGAAGCAGTCTTTCCCGTATAAAAAGCACGTGAATCCAAAACGCCCTCACGATTGTCGGGCCAAATTCCCGCATCATTAGCCGTACAAGCCTTCAATTCATCCAAAGTCCGACCTTTAAAATATTGTACTTTGCGTACAGCCGCAAGCTTTTCCGAATAAACCAGATACCACCAGTCACCCATCTTAAAGATATCCGGACACTCGTAAAAGCGATCCCACATCATCGACATGAACTCTCCGTTATGTTTCCAGGATTTCAAATCAGAGGAAGTAAATTCAGCCAATACACCTTTTGTACCCTACAAAGTGGAAACAATCATATGATAAACACCATCATCACCCTTAAACACAAAACGATCACGAATAACTTATACGCTAGAGCCATAATCATCTCCACACAAATAAAGAGACTTATCTTTCGTCCACACTTTAAAATCAGGTGAAGTTGCCATCATCACAACTTCTTGTTTAGCGGTATGACCTGTATAGAATGTATAATACAATTTTTCAGTGTCATTATATATCGTACTGCCCGTTCCTAGCGCCGCGTCAGCTTCCGACGCCGTTCCCGTAGGTATCAATTCACCCAACGAGAGATATGAATCCAGGTTCTTCGTGCTCACCCCCCAAATAGGATGATAAGTCGCCTCCGGGTTCGGACGGAAATCCTGCAAATACAGAATCTTAAAATCCTGCTCAACCGGATCATAAAAAGGCATCGGATCGCCGACATACCCTACGGATGGCTTATAATATGTGGAAAACTGTTCATCTGTCGAAGCAAAATAGGTCGTCGTTCCTTGCCAGTCTTTCTGTGTCAATATAGGATCGTCATCACTACAACTTCCCAGCGACATGAATGCCGCCAGAGCTAAAGAATATATCATTGTTCTCATAAATTACATTATTTATTTAATGTTGTCCGATACTGGAGAATCCCTTACCGGACAACGATTATTCGATTACTTTTTTGATGCGTTCATTAAATAATTAATCGCATTCTGGGTAAGTTTCGCCACGTTCTCATGATACTGGTCAGCGGAAACATCAACCCCAGCAGAATACCAGTCATAGCATCCAGAACCAACGCAGAGCGCCTTACCGCTTGTTTCGCTGGATGGATATTCCCATACCACGACAGAGTCATCACCTCCATATCCTAAGCTAACGGCGCCATGTTGGGTCTCCCATGTATTCAAGTCCGCATAGTCGCCCCAATCGGTACCAATATGCCATTGGGCCGTACTGTTGGTGATGTTATAACCCTTGTCGCAGGTATAAATAGCCGGTTTGCCATCAATAGTCTCGGCAGTTATGCCCGAATAAAGCGCATGATCCTGATGATCCGTAATATAGAAACTCCACGGGCCTGTAGTCGTTTCACCGGATTGCTCCGCGCCGCCCCAACAGTTATTGGGGATTTTCCCATCTTTGGTTATGCCCAATTTCGCAGCGTAATATGTCGCGAAACGTGTCAGCAACAAACTGCCCCCATTCTCATAGAACTCTTTCATTTTAGCGACAGCCTGTACAGCC
>USAD01000007.1 GCA_900552415.1 uncultured Parabacteroides sp. | reverse complement strand
AGGATAACGCTCAACAAATGCTGGATGCTTTCTTGCAAGACGAGAAAAATACGCAAGAAAAAGTGAAGAAGGCGCAGATGCAGCAATCTCAGCGCCGTAAAACGGAAAAGGAATGGTAATGTTTTAATGATATAATGAAAAGATAATAGGATGAGAAAATTGATTTTCTTATTTGTTTTGGTATGTATGGTCGTCGGCGCACGAGCCACGGATGTGGTATTCAAGGCAAATGCGCCAGAGGCTGTAGTGATGGGGGAGCAGTTTCGGTTGACCTTTACCGTGAACGCTGAGGGGCGCGATATCCGGGTCCCGACAATTCCCGATTTTGAGGTGTTAATGGGACCATCGCAGTCAACCTCCTACAGTAGCAGTTGGGTCAATGGACAGAGTAAGAGCGAGACTTCCGTCAGCTTTACTTATATCTTAATGCCAAAGAAAGAGGGAACATTCACGATTCCGGCGGCGACAGTCAAGGTGAATGGCGCTAATTACACGTCGAATAGCTTAACCATTAAGGTTCTCCCGGCGGATAAGGCAGGCAAGGAGGCGGCGAGTGATGCCGCGGCGAGTGGGCAGATTTCCAATGACCGTCTTTTTGTCACGATGGATGTTTCTAAACGCAGCCTTTATGAGCAAGAGGGTCTTTTGGTTACTTTCAAGATTTACTCTTTGGAGAATTTTCAGATCACCAACTTGAAATATCCGGAATTTGAGGGCTTCCTGGTTCAGGAGATTGAGTTGCCACAGCAGAAGCAATTGACTCTTGAGAATTACAAGGGACGTAATTATCAGTCAGCCGTGATGCGTCAGGTGTTGCTTTATCCGCAACGTTCCGGCAAGATCACGATTGGCGCTGGCCGTTATGACGCGTTGGTTCGTGTCCGGATGCAGCAACGGACAGGTAGCTTGTTCGATGATTTCTTTGATTCCTATCGGGATATTAATAAGGTCCTGACAACTAATCCGGTGACGATCGACGTGAAACCGTTGCCCTCTGGAAAACCGGCCTCTTTCTCGGGTGGTGTGGGCAGTTTTACCATGAGTTCCGAGATTAGCGCCAAGAAGGTGAAGGCTAACGAGGCGGTTACGATCAAGCTGAAGTTGAGCGGTAATGGAAACGTCAAGTTGCTTAAGAATCCGGAAGTGAAGTTCCCGAATGATTTTGATATCTATGATCCGAAAGTGGAGACTGATGTCAAGACAACGACAGCGGGAGTCAGCGGCTCGAAGACGATCGAGTATATGGCGATTCCCCGTTATGCCGGCAAGTTTGAGATTCCGGCGGTCGAGTTCTCCTATTTTGATATCAAGTCGGGTGCTTACAAAACTCTGAAATCTGAGGCATTTGAACTGGAGGTTGAGCCGGGCGAAGGAGGTAATACGGCCGCTCCCGTTGTCTCGAATTTCAACAACAAGGAGAGTGTCAAGTATTTAGGAAAGGATGTCCGTTACCTGAAGACGAAAGGGTTCCGCTTTGTGACTCCGGACGATATATTCTATGGTTCATTGGCGAATATTTTATGGTATGTCATTCCGGCCCTGTTGTTTATTGCCTTCTTCGTGATTTACAGGAAACAGGTTCGCGAGAACGCGAATATCGCTTTGGTCCGTACGAAACGGGCGAACAAGGTGGCGACGAAACGGTTGAAGATCGCGGGCAAGTTGATGGCAGAGAATAAGCGGGAGGCTTTCTATGAGGAGATTCTCCGGGCTTTGTGGGGTTATTTGAGTGATAAGTTGAGCATCCCGCAAGCGGAGTTGACAAAAGACAATGTGGAGGCAGAGCTCGCGAAGTATGGCGTGTCCGAGAACTTGATGAGTGAGTTCATGGATATCTTGAATACTTGTGAGTTCGCGCGTTATGCGCCTTCGGCAGAGACTGACGCGATGGATAAGTTGTATCAACTGACGGTTGACGCTATTGAGAAGATGGAGAGTACGATTAAGAAATGAGAAATATGAGATCCGTTTTAATAATATTCCGAATTTTGATTGTGGCCGTGATGATGGCGTTCCCGGCCTATGGCCAGGAGTCCGAGCTGAAAGAGGCGGAGGCCGCTTATAACGGGGAGGATTATCCGAAAGCGATTGAGATGTATGAGGCCGTATTACAGAAATATGGCGAGAGCGCGAATGTCTATTATAATTTAGGTAATGCCTATTATAAGGCAGGCAAGTTGGCACCGGCGATCTTGAATTATGAGCGTTGCCTGTTGCTGAATCCGGGTGACAGCGATGCCCGGTTTAATCTGGAGCTGGTCCGTCAGAGGACGACCGACAAGATCGAGCCGTTGGGCGAGTTCTTCCTTTCCAGATGGTTTCACGCGATCCAGGATCGGGGCTCCTCGAACTCGTGGGCTAAACTTGGAGTGGTTTGCTTTATCCTGTTCATCGGATGCCTGGTGCTGTTCTTCTTCTCTCGTTGGATCCGTTTGAAGAAGATCGGTTTTTATTGTGGTCTCTGCCTGTTGGTGGCGGTGATTGTGTCGAATATTTTCGCCGGCAACCAGAAAGAGGAGATGCTTAACCGGAATCGGGCGATTGTCTTTTCTCCGACAGTAACGGTCAAGAGCTCGCCGGATGTGAGCGGAACCGATCTGTTTGTCTTGCACGAGGGCACTGACGTGACGATTAAGAGCACGTTGGGCGACTGGAGTGAGATCGTGTTGGCGGACGGGAATGTGGGATGGATGCCCAGTAAGGATATTCAAAAGATCTGATTATGCTTGAACAGTGGTTGGTTTGGGAGCGTGACCTGTTTTTCGCCTTGAACGGAAGCGATTTCGAATGGCTCGATCGTGTCATGTGGATTTATACGGGTAAAATGGTTTGGTTGCCATTGGCCGCTCTCATTCTTTTCCTCCTGTTTTATAAGCGAGACTGGCGCGAGGCGATATTGGTCTTGTTGATGATCGCTTTGGTCGTGACGCTTTGTGACCAATTCGCCTCTCATGTTTGCAAGCCGCTTTTTACCCGTTTCCGGCCGACGCATCATCCCGATTTTGCGGATCAGGTTAAGACGGTCTTTGGCTATCGAGGTGGGAAGTATGGTTTCATCTCAAGCCATGCGGCAAACGCTTTCGGCTTCGCGATGTTTATGAGTCTTTTGTTTCGGGATCGGCTTTTCTCATGCCTCATCATTTTATGGGCCGTTGTCGTGTCCTATTCCAGAATCTATCTGGGCGTGCATTTTATAACCGATATCCTGCCGGGAGCTTTGTCGGGTGTGGTATTTGGCCTGTTGGTTTATTATTTTTACGGTTGGATACGGCAACGATGGTTGCATAGGCGGGATTTGCCCTATTCCCATGAACGGTCGCGATGGATCAGCTGGGGAATAGGAATAACCCTGGTTGGTGTGATCCTCTTGAATCCGGTCTTGATAAGCTTCTTAAAATAAAACAGTTTGAAAGGATATGCCGTAAAGCATATCCTTTTTTTCATTATTTCTACGCTTTTATTTGCGTTCTCCAGATATAATGACTAAGTTAGTGGCATCAAAATAACAAATAGGATGTATTAACCTTATAAAAATTAGTGAAGCCATGACAAAGACGATTACATTTAACGAGCTTAGAAGAATTAAAGATAGTTTGCCTGATGGTAGTACCCACCGCATCGCTGATGAGTTGGGTGTATCTGTTGAGACGGTCCGTAATTATTTTGGCGGGCAGAATTTTAAAGAGGGAAAAAGTTGCGGTATCCACATCGAGCCGGGTCCTGACGGCGGTTTGGTGGTATTGGATGACACGACCATATTCGAACGTGCCCTTCAGATCCTAGGTGAAGCCCAAGGTGAGGCTGAGGCACCTCAGGCGTAAGAAACAAAGAGAAGATTTTTTTAAAATCCCAAGTATATGTGTTGTCCATATATGCTTTGGGATTTTTTTGATATAAACAGGATGTCTAATTCTTAAATCATTAATCGGTATGGAAGATAAATTAGTGACATTGGCGATTCATACGTTCGAGAAGGCCCAGATCTTGAAAACGATCCTGGAGACAGAGGGGATAGAGGTGTATATTCATAACGTCAATCAGATTCAACCGGTTATCTCCGCCGGTGTAAGGGTTAGGATCAAGGAGAGTGATCTTCCCCATGCGTTAAGAATTATCGAGGACAATAAATGGATGGAGAATCCAGAGAAGGAAGAGGAGGTGAGGAACAAGTTGATCCTGATCCCGATCGATTTCTCGGACTATTCCATCAAGGCTTGTGAGTTGGGTATCAATTATGCGGCTATGGTTGGGGCGAAGGTGGTGCTTTTGCATGTCTATTTCAGTCCCTATTTCCCGACTACGATCCCTCTGGGCGATACGATGGCTTACCAGATTAACGAGGAGGAGTCGGTGCGCCATTTGCAAGAGCGGGTACAGGCGGATATGAACGATATCTGCGAGTACATTAACGAGCGTATGGCCGCTGGAAAATTGCCTAAGATAAAATACGATTATGTCTTGCGGGAGGGGTTGCCAGAGGAAGAGATCATGGCTTACAGTAAGGAATGCAGGCCCCTCTTGATCGTCATGGGTACGAGAGGAAAGGGGCGTAAGGATGCAGACCTGATCGGTAGCGTAACGGGTGAGGTCATCGACGTGAATCGTGTTCCCGTCCTGGCGATTCCGGAGGATGTGCCTTTTAATGACCTGCGTGCGGTCAAGCATCTGGCTTTCGCCACCTCATTCCGCCAGAGGGATTTAGTCGCTTTTGACGAGTTCATGGGGTTGATCAAGGGATTGAACGTCAAGATCCATCTGTTTAATATCTCGACCAGCCGTGATGAATGGAATGAGATCCGTTTGACAGGTGTGCGCGAGTATTTCCAGAAACAATATCCCGATGCGGACATCAGTTACACGGTCTTGAGCGATGGCGACCTGCTTTTGGCGGTCGAGAAATTCGTGGTCGAGCAGCATATTGACATGATCGCCTTGAGCACCTATCGTCGCAGTATCTGGTCGAGGATGTTCAATCCGTCCATCGCCCGACGGATGTTGTTCCACACCAGTTTGCCGCTCTTGGTGATGAACGCGAGATAGTCGGTTTTTGATTCCATCGCAGTGGAGTCGGGATTACACTGCAGTGTATTTCCAATTTCACTGCGATGGAATTTTTTTGCCGTTATTGTCAGGGTTGGCGGTTTGGGAAAATTCATAAACGGCTATACTGCCCAAATCCATCAAAAGCGTTACCTTTGCGCCCGGAATCAGAAAAGAGGATCGTTATTTTAAGATGGGCGATAAGAGTGGATTGGGGCGTTTGGTCGCCTTGTTGTTTTTGACAATGTTGTTTTGCGCGGGCATGTATTTCTTGCCTGCCTCTGTTCTGGGTTATAAGATCAAGCGGGTGGATCTTTTGTCGGACTTTAAGGTCGAGGAGAAGGCGTTGTCGCTCGATTCCTTGCGCTTGATGTTGGAGGAGCCCGACACCATTCAAGTGGATTCTGCCTTGATTCGTGACTCGCTCCAGCGGGTGGCCGGTATCGATTCCGCGATGCTGGCGTTGAGGGATTCCCTTTATCAGACGCTTTATGCGGCCCGTGAGGCCGATTCCCTGGGAAAGCGTGTTGAGGATTATTCATTAGGACATATCGGTTTGCGTCATTTCTTCAGTGCCATCAAGCAAGGTGAGACATTGGGGCGTCCCGTGCGTGTCGCTTTCCTGGGTGATTCCTTTATTGAGGGAGATATCCTGGTGGCAGACTTGAGAGCCGCCTTGCAGCAGGTATTTGGAGGTGAGGGCGTGGGTTTCGTGCCCGTCAATTCGGTCGCCGCCAAATTCCGGCCGACGGTCAAGCAGGAGGGCGAGGGTTGGCAGACCATCTCCATGTTGGATTCGGCCCAAAACATTTTCACGCCTTCCGGCATGCTTTTCCTTCCGGAAGGTGAACGTCCCGAAATTCGTATCGACGCTCAGGATACCTATACGAAACAGCCTCTGCCTGACGCCTTGAAGTTGCTTTACGCCCGGAATGGGCATGCCCGTATTCGCCGTGTGATGGACACGCAAGCCGATACCTCTTTCTTTGAGTTGCCGCCGAGCGACCGGATCACTGAATACCGGTTGAATGGCTCGTTCCAGAAGATGACGCTAGGTTTCTCGGAGGTTGAAGGATTGGAGATGCTCGGTACCGTGATGGAGAGCGAGTCCGGTATTATTGTCGACAACTATTCGTTGCGAGGTAATTCGGGCATGGTGCTCGATCGGTTGGACTCGGTTCGTTGCCGACAGCTTAATGAGGTGAGCCCTTACGACGTGAAGGCCTGTTTCCCGGAGGCGGATCTCCTGATGGTTGGCGTTTCCGACCGGAGCCGGATGGTGAACGGCCAGTTCGAGACGATTCCCGCCGTCCTCTCATTGCTCTATACGCAGCGGCAGGTGGCCCGTCAGACGGGTATAGTCTTCTGGAACCTGTTCGGGGCGATGGGTGGCGTGAACAGCATGACACGCTATGTCGAGAAGAATTGGGCGGGAAAGGATTATACTCATTTGGGCTTCCGTGGCGGAAAGGAGATTGCGAAGGCCCTGTTTGACGCGTTATTATTGGAGAAGGAATTTTATGATGAGGTTGATAAACAGCTGGAATAGTTTCTTGAGGATCGGGATATTTGTCCTGCTCCTCTCTTTGGGGCATGGGGAATGCCTTATGGCTGGAAGCGGGTCGGAGAAGGATTCCGCGGCGGTCAAGCGGGAATGGGTCGCTCCGCCCTCCTTGTCCTCGACGATGTTGAGGCTGGGGAGCGACACGTTGATCCTGCCTGCCGACTCGACGTTGTGGCGGGCTTTGTTCGCCCAGCTGGATTCGTTGAGGCAGGGAAAGGACACGGTGATCTCGATTGTGCAACTGGGCGATTCGCATATTCAGGCAGGCTATCAGAGCGGTATGCTGATGCGCCTGTTCCATAAGGATTTCGGGAATGCCGGACGGGGCTGGATCTCGCCCCTGAAGTTATGCCGGACCAACGAGCCGGACGACTATTTCATCCGCTCGAGCCTGAAGAACTGGATCTATGCCCGGGCGACGCAGCGGAAGAAAAAGACCTCGATCGGTTCCGGAGGCGTGGGGCTTTACGCCAATGTCTCAGCAATTGACATGGACCTGATCGTGACACCCAAGAATGGGGCGGGCTATGCTTTCAACGAGGTTTGGCTCTTTCAGGGCAGTCATGCCCGACCATTCGAGCCGACCACCAAGTGGAAAAAGGCGGTAAGTGTCTCAAGGAGCGATACGGCCATCTGTGGAGTTGCGGTCGATACTTTCCGGATCAATCGGTTGACGGATACGCTGAATCTCCGGACGGTGAAGAACCCTGACACCTCGTTCCGTAATCAGTATTTTGGCTTCAGCCTGCTGAACGGGAATCCCGGTGTGCTCTATCACTCGATCGGGATTAACGGGGCGATGTACGTGAACTACACGAGCGAGGAGTATGTCTGCCGGCTGGCGGCTTTGCGCCCGGCGTTGCTGATCGTCTCTCTTGGCACGAACGAGTCGTTCGGTCGCCGTTTTTCGAAGACGGAATTTGCCTCGCAGGTGGAGGCCTTCATAACGTTGGTCAAGCGACACATGCCTGGGACGGCCCTGTTGCTGACCACTCCGCCGGAGTGTTATCGTCGGGTGACGGTCAACAAGAAACGGACTTACGTGCGCAACGACAATACGGAGAAGGTGGCGGAGGTGATCCGTGAGGTCGCCAAGCGGGAGGGGCTCGCTTGCTGGGATCTGTTCACGGCGACTGGGGGCCTCAACTCGTCGAAGGCATGGCAGCGGGCCGGCCTGATGCGCAACGACCGCATCCATTTTGTCAAGGAGGGGTATTTCGAGCAGGGACGTATGCTCTACAGGGCTTTTCTGAATACCTACAATAATTTTCGGTAATACATATCATATATAATTATAGTCTGGATAAAGATGTTGGATTGGATGGGATTGAGTTTTGAGAATGGCGTGTTGAGGATCATGGATCACGAGTTTACGTGGGGGCGGTTGGCCGACTTGCTGGCCTATCAGCCCGACGCGCCGATGTTGTTCAGTAGCGGGCTTTTCTTCTTCCTCTTTATCGGTTTCTCGGTGTTCTATTACCTTCTGAGGAAAAAGATGATGGCGCGGATCATCTACGTGACGCTCTTCTCCCTTTATTTCTATTACAAGAGCAGCGGCCTCTGGTTCGGCCTGCTGGTCTTCACGGCCACTTCCGATTTCTTCATCGGGCATTACTTGGCCAGGGCCACCACGGTTCGTGCCCGCAAGGCGCTGGTGACGCTGAGCCTCTGCGTGAACCTGGGCATGCTGGCCTATTTCAAGTATTTCAACTTCCTGCTGGGCTCGCTGACGTTGATGCTCAACGACCTGGGCTTCTATATCGGTTCCGATCGGCTGCTGTATCTGGAGTTCCAGAACTGGGACATTTTCCTGCCCGTCGGTATCTCTTTCTTCACCTTCCAGAGCATCAGCTACGTGATCGATATCTATCGGGGGCGGATCGAGCCGCTCAGGCGATGGATCGATTACCTCTTCTACGTTTCCTTCTTCCCGCAGCTGGTGGCGGGACCGATCGTGCGGGCACGCGATTTCATCCCGCAGATCCACCGCGATCCGCTGGTGACCCGCGAGGCGTTTGGCGAGGGACTTTTCCTCATCTTCTGTGGCTTGATGAAGAAGGCGGTGATCTCGGACTATATCAGCCTCAATTTCGTTGACCGTGTGTTCGATGCGCCGACGCTCTATACCGGCCTCGAGAACCTGATGGGCGTCTATGGCTACGCCTTGCAGATCTATTGCGACTTCTCGGGCTATTCCGACATGGCCATCGGATTGGCGCTCCTCCTGGGTTTCCGGTTCAACATCAACTTCGACTCGCCCTACCAGTCGGCCACGATTACCGAGTTTTGGCGCCGTTGGCACATCTCGCTCTCCTCGTGGCTGAAGGATTATCTCTACATCTCGCTGGGCGGCAACCGCAAGGGGCGCCTCCGCACCTACGCGAACCTGATGATCACGATGCTCCTGGGCGGCTTGTGGCACGGCGCGTCGGCCCGTTTCATCCTTTGGGGCGCCTTGCATGGGGTCTCGCTGGCCGTCCATAAGTTCGTGATGGGCCGCTGGCCCTCTTTCCGGAAGACGGGGGCCGAGATGACGCCCGTGCGGCGCGTGATCGGGGTGATCGTCACCTTCCATCTCGTTTGCCTGGGCTGGATCTTCTTCCGGGCCGACTCGATGGAGACGGCGGGCGCGATCCTCGGGCGCATTTTCACCGCGTTCCATCCCGAGATCTTCCCGCAGTTCGTCGCGGGCTATCCTATGGTCTGCGCCTTGATGCTGATCGGCTACGTGACCCATTTCCTGCCCAAGCGTTGGGACATGACGGTCTGCGAGGCCGTTACCCGCTCGCCTTTGGTGGTGCAGGCGTTGGCGCTGGCGGTGTTGATCTTCGTCGTGATCCAGTTCCGGAGCTCCGGCGTGCAGCCGTTCATCTATTTCCAGTTCTAGCGCGTTCGTGTGGATAAATTTCTTTCGGAAAATTGTCTATGCGTTAAAGCGCGGACAATCTGAAGTGATTTGGTTTATCCCCGCTTGCATGCGCGGACAATCCGAAGTGGTTCGGTTTATCCCTGCTTTCATGCGCGGATAATCTGAAGCGGTTCGGTTTATCCCCGCATTAAAGCGTGGATAAATTTTTTACCTGTTTTGATGTGCGATCAATTAGCGGAGTAACGGAATGTCGGCTCGTCGGCTTGGAAATTGAGTTGGATGCTCCTCAAATCGCGTCCGGAGATGTTCTGGAAGACGGCGAGGTCGAACTCGGGGATAATCGCGAGGATATGGTCGAACACGTCGGCCTGCACAGCCTCGTAGAGCGTCCAGTCGGTCTGTGTCGTGAAGAAATAGACCTCGATCGGCAGGCCCGTCTCGGTTGGTTGGAGGTGGCGGACAAGGCAGGTCATATCCTTGTTAATCGTGGGCAGCTGATAAAGATAGCGGACCAGGTAGGCGCGGAAGACGCCGAGGTTTGTTTGCCGGCGGCCGTTGACGGGGATCGAGTCATCGATTTGCCGCTCGTGGTTATAGGCGGCCAGCTCTTCCTCCTTCTGGTCGATATAGGCGGTGAGGAGCGAGATGCGGCGGTATTTGGCCAGCATCTCGGGCGTGCAGAAGCGGACGCTGTTCATGTCGATGTTGATGGATCGCTTGATGCGGCGGCCGCCCGATTCCTTCATGCTACGCCAGTTCTGGAAAGCGTCGCTGACGAGGGCGTAGGGCGGGATGGTGGTGATGGTATTGTCGAAATTGCGCACCTTGACGGCGTTGAGCGTCACCTCGATGACCGTTCCGTTGGCGCCATATTTCTCCATCGTGATCCAGTCGCCCGGGCGCAGCATGTCGTTGGCCGAGAGTTGTATGCCGGCGACGAAGCCGAGGATCGTATCCTTGAAGACCAACATCAGGATGGCCGCCGAGGCGCCGAGTCCGGCGAAGAGTGAGACGGGCGACTTGTCGATGACAACGCTGATGACGAGGATCGCCCCGACGAAGAAGAGCGCCACCTGCAGGATCTGGACGAATCCCTTGACCGGCTTGTTCTTCAGGATGTTCCTTTGGCTGTAGATCTCCTGGATGACATTGAGCGACGCGTTCAGGAAACGGAGCGAGACGGCGATGATGTAGATCGCGCAGGCCTTTTGCAGGAAGGCGAGCAGTTGCGGCATCTCGTTCTTAGGGAAGGCGATGGGCAGCAGGACGTAGGTCAGGATGGCGGGAATGATGTGCATCATCTTGTTGATGATCTTGCGCTCGACGATCAGGTCGTCCCACTGGTTCTTCGTCTTGCGGGCGATGCGCTTGAAGGCGTTGAGCATGACGCGGCGGCAAATATAGTCGATGCAGAAGGTGATAAGAACTATGGCAGTTAAAATCAGAATATTGTCCAGATAATTCGGCTCGTCTTTAATGATGTGTAAGTCAACCAGTAATTGTTGGACCCAGTCTTGTATCTCGTTCATGTTATCCGCTATTTTGTTTTTATATACGCAAAAATAGAGAAATAATATTGTATCTTTGTTTAACAATCAAGAAATAAGCTATGAATTCTTCGTTTCCAGATGAGATTAATGAGGCCCAAGGACTGAACGTCAGACCTGGGGCTTTGGATGTCGAGGTAGTTGAGTTGGATAATGGCTTGACGGTTTGGCTGAATGAGGATCATAGCCAGCCCAAGATCATGGGGGCGGTCGTCGTTAAGGCGGGCGCTAAAGAGACGCCGGACACTGGGATCGCGCATTACTTCGAGCACATGATGTTCAAGGGGACCGACAAGATCGGGACGATCAACTATACGGCAGAGAAGGCGATCCTCGACGTGATTTTCGGGAAATACGAGGCGTTGTCGATGACCGACGACCCCGAGGAGCGGGCCCGCCTGTTGCGAATCATCAACGAGCTGAGCGCCAAGGCGGCGGAGTATGTCATCCCGAACGAGTTCGACCAGATGATCTCCTCGTTCGGCGGGACGGAGATGAACGCCGTGACCTCTTATGATTATACCTTCTATTTCAATTCTTTCGCGCCGCAATACCTGTCGCATTGGGCGGAGCTCAACAGCGAGCGCCTCCTGAATCCAGTCTTCCGGATGTTCCAGAGCGAGATGGAGACGGTCTACGAGGAGCGGCGGCGTTATAACGACACCATCAGCCACGCGGCGATCGAGGAGTTGACCAAACGATATTTTTATCCGCATCCTTATGCCTATCCGGTTATCGGGAGCATGAAGTATTTGCGCAATCCCAATGTGGCGGAGATGCGTAAGTTCTTCGAGCGTTATTATGTCGCCTCAAATATGGGATTGATCCTGAGTGGCGATTTCGATAAGGCAACAGCGTTGCCGATCATCCGTTCCACCTTCTCTCGCCTCCGTAAGGGGCGAGTGCCTAAGGCGGAGGTAGTGGAACTTCCGGATTTCAACGGTAAGGAGACCGTGACGATCCGGATGCCGCTCCCTTTCTTGCGGGTGATGGCTTTGGGATTCCGCGGCGCGTCGAACCGGAACAGTGACCTGACGGCGCTTAATGTCGCCGTGCGGATGCTGAACAACTCCAATGGGACGGGCTATCTCGATCGGCTGACGATGGAGCATAAGGTGAAAGGGGCCATGGTGTTGAACAAGAACATGAATGAGGCGGGAATGCTGGGCGTGCTCGTCTTGCCCAAGAACTGGTTGCAATCCTATGGCGCGGCCGAGAAACTGGTCTGGAAGCAGATCGACCGGCTCAAGTCGGGCGATTTCACGAACGAGTTTTTTCAGAGCCTCAAGTTGGAATTGAAAAGGGAACGGGAATCTCTTCTGGAAAGCATCGACTCGAGGGCCGAGGCGATGATGCGTGTCTTCTCGGAAAGCAAGAGCTGGCAAGAGTATCTTGACGGCGTAAGACGGATTGATTCCTTGACGAGAGAAGAGGTCATGGAGGTTGTCCGGAAATATTTCTCGTCGGAGAATTATCTGTATGCGGTCAAGAAAACAGGCGCCAATCCGACCGACAAAGGGAACGTGCCGACGCTCTCGCCGATCGTCCCGAAAAACCAGGATCGCCTGTCAGATTACAGGAAGCATCTGGAGGAATTGCCCGTTAAGGAACGGGCGATCCGTTTGTTGGATTTCAAGAAGGACGTGCGTGTGACTCCCTTGTCGGATCTGGTAACGTTATATACGAGTCCTAATCCCGTGAATGGAATATTCTCCCTGACGCTAGCCTTCGGTATTGGAGATTTGGAGTGCCGGCAAGCCCCGCTTTTGGCGGCTTATCTTCCCTTTCTCGGGACCGAGACAATGGATTTCGAGACCTTCAGGCGTAAGTTGCAGACTTTGGGAAGCACGCTTGGGGTGACTTCGTCCGACTCGGATTTTTTGATCACCGTTCATGGATTTGATCGTTATTTTGCGGAGAATATGACCTTGTTGGGAGAGTTCCTGGCTCATCCCAAGGCGGACGAAAAGAAGATGAAACTCCTGTTGGACGAGGAAAAGGTGACGGTCCAATCGTGGCCCAGCTCGAGCGAGACCTTGGGGCGGATACTTTTCGAGAAGATCAAGTTTGGGGATGAGTCACGTTTCCTGACGAAACTGTCGGCCAAGGATATCAAGAAGTTGAAGGGAGAGGATTTGCTCGCGACTTTGCGCCGGATCATGACTGTCGCTTGTGGCATTCATTATTGCGGGCAGACGAAGCCGGAGGTTGTCGCCGAGCAGGTTCGGCGGGTGATCCCGATCGAGCAGGTTACGGTCCCTTCCAATTCGCCTTATGTGAGAACTTTGGAACAATACGATAAGCCCAGCGTGTTTTTCGTGAACAAGGGAAATATCAGCCAGTCGATCATCTATGCCTATTCCAATATCGGGCCGTTAGCCGATGTGCGGGCGCGTTTTGTCGCTCGCCTGTTTAACACCTATTTTGGCGATGACACCGCTTCGCTTCTTTTCCAGGAGATCCGCGAGTTCCGTTCGTTCGCATATCAGGTGGATGGTGGAATTATCATGCCTCCCTTCATTCATAGGGAGAAGTCGGCCTATTTCTATATGTGGCTTTCCACCAGATCCGATAAGGCGGTCGACTCGATGCGGGTGTTCGAGGAATTGGTGCGTCAGTTGCCTTTGGATGAGAGACGGCTGGAGCAGGTGAAGAAGCATCTGAGGCATGGCCTGTCGAATGATTATCCCGCCTATCGGGCTTTGTCCTTGAGAGTGGCCGGCATGATTCGTGATGGCTTTAAGGAGGATCCGAATAAGTTGTTTCTCGAGGAGATGGAACGGATCACGATCGAGGATATTCAGGCGTTTTATGAGACCTATATCCGTGACAGCATACGGGTTTATGCCGTCGTAGCGAACCAAAAGGATTTGGACCTTAAACAGATGGAAGAGTTTGGCGAAATCATGAAATTGGCGGGAAAGAATCTTTATCGTTAACAGCAGGATTGGTTTGAAGACCCGTATTTTTTTCAAGTATTTTTTAGGGAAAGTATGTACAGCAAGGATGAATTAAAGAAATTGAAGATAGAGTTTTGGGAGAGTTTCGCGGCTTATTGTGAGGTGCAACCCTATTTGAGGCGGCGACGGAAAATGTGGACGCTTTATAATACGAAGGTCAAGGGCGTGGAGCTGAAGTTTGACGCTAATCGTAAAGGCGCTTACGTGATCCTGGAGGTGAACCATCGTCAGGAGGAGGAGAGGCTGGAGATGTACGAGCGCCTGACCTGGTATAAGGAGACGCTCGAGAAGGATTTTCCTGACGGTCTGATCTGGGACTGCTGTTTTGTCCGCGAGACAGGCAACGAGGTGGCCCGGATTTATGTCGCCAAGGAGGGATTGGACCTGCATAGGCGAGAGCATTGGGGCGATTTCTTCTCGTTCATGGCTCGGCAGATGTACTTGCTTGAGCGTAATTTCATGAGTATAGCGGAATATTTGAGGGAATAATTATGGGAAGCAGGATATGGATGGTCGCCTCAATCGTATTGATTAGCTTGATGGCTTGTGATGGCGATAAGGGACTGGATGAGTTGGAGCGACCGGGCGTGAGTCGTGAGTTGGCCGATTTCAGGAAGGCAAATTTCAAGGAGGTTCGTTATGACTTGCGCTTCTCGATTCCCGAGGAGAGGGTTGAGCCTGTTACCGGTCAGGTGACGGTAGCCGTGACGATCGAGGAGGATGGTCCGTTGATCCTTGATTTCAGGAATGGCGAGGTGCGTTCGTTGTCGTTGAACGGGGATACGGTTCCCTATCGGGTAGCCGATGAGCATGTCGTGATCGATAAGGAATATGTCCGTAAGGGTGATAACCTGGTGTCGCTCTCTTTCGTCTCGGCTGATCAATCGTTGAATCGACGTGACGATCTGCTTTATACACTTTTGGTTCCCGATCGGGCCAGGACGGTATTTCCCTGCTTTGACCAGCCCAATATGAAATCCCGTTTTTCGTTGACACTTGAGTTGCCCCGGGCTTGGGAGGCAGTCTCGAATGGCGCTATCCGCGAGATCGATAGCCTGTCGGTTGAGGGACGAAAAAGGATCTCGTTCGCTGAGACGGAGCCTTTGAGTACCTATCTGTTCTCATTCGTCGCCGGACGTTTGGAGCGTGAGCGGTTTGAGCGTGACGGGCGTGAGATCTCGATCTATCATCGGGAAACCGACCCGAAAAAGCGGGTGCAATGTCCAGATATCGCTGATGAGGTGTTTGATGCCTTGGCCTGGCAAGAGGCATTTACGGGCATTGACTATCCGTTCGCCAAATACGATCTGATTATCATGCCCGGTTTCCAGTTCGGCGGTATGGAGCATACGGGCGCTACCTTATATAATGATCGCCGGATGTTCCTCGACGAGCATCCGACGTTAGACGACCGGTTGGAAAGGAGCGCTTTGATCGCTCATGAGACCTCGCATATGTGGTTTGGCGATTATGTGACTATGGATTGGTTCGATGATGTCTGGACCAAGGAGGTTTTCGCCAATTATTTTGCCTCGAGAATCGTGGAGCCTCTTTATCCGGAGGTGGATCATCGGTTGAACTTTATCTCCGATTATGTCCCGTCGGCTTATGCGGAAGACCGGACCGCCGGTTCCAACCCGATTAAGCAGAAGTTGGATAACCTGTCGGACGCAGGTTTGGTTTATGGCAATATTATTTATAATAAGTCGCCAATGGTGATGGAGATGCTGGTTCGAATGTTGGGTGAGGAGGCTTTTCGTAAAGGCATCCGTGAGTACCTGACGACCTATGCCTATGGAAATGCCACATGGGAAGGGCTGATCCGCATTCTCGATCAATATACGGATGAGGATTTGGAGGCTTGGAGCCGGGTTTGGGTGCATGAGAAGGGCATGCCGGAACTGTCAGCCTCGGTTTCGAATGGGCGATTGATCGTAACGCAGCGTGATCCATGGGGACGTGGACTCTTATGGCCTCAGCGATTGAGTTACCTGGTCCGAACGGGCGATAAGACGGAGGTGGTCGATCTGGAGATGACTGGTTCCACTGATCGGACAGAGGTTGGTTTGACACTTCCGGTCGATTCCTCAACGGTCGTGATTCCTAATCGGGATGGTCGCGGATATGGCTTTTTCCGGGTTGGCGAGGCCGAGTCGTTCGCTTTATGGCAAGAGATGCGGCGGTCGGATGATGCGCTTCTGAAAGGTTCCCTATTGATTACCCTCTATGAGAACCTTTGCCGGTCGACAATCTCGCCGCAGGCTTTTAGTGATGAGATTCTAGCCTATTTGCCTCAGGAGAGAAACGCGTTGCTCTATTCGATGGCTCTCGGTTACTTGGATAAGTGTCAAGCCCGTTACGACTTGGATGCCCGTCCGGCGGAAGCGATGTTGTGGCGGATCGTGACTTCCGATCCCGATCCAGTCCGGCGGTCGCAAGCCTTCCGGCTTTATCGGTCAGTTGCCGAGTCGGACGAGGCGACGCAACGTCTTTACCGCATTTGGAAAGAGCAGGTTGAACCGGCGAATTGTCCATTAAGTGAGCGCGATTATATCAACCTTTCCTATACTTTGGCTTTGCGACTGCCCGATCAGTCGGACGCGATTGTGGCCGAGCAGCGTACCCGGATCACCAATCCGGATCGGTTGCGGGAGTATGATTTCATATCCCCGGCCGTCTCGCCAGACGCGGCAAGGCGTGATAGTGTTTTTGCGGCTTTGCTGATTGCCGAGAACAGACGTGTTGAGCCGTGGGCCTCGTCCGCTCTCTCTTTCTTGAATGACCGTTCTCGTGAGGCCGAGTCCGTAAAATATATCCGGCCAGCATTGGAGGCGATGCCCGAGATCCAACGAACGGGCGATATCTTCTTCCCGAAATCGTGGGCGGGCGCCTTATTGGGAAATCATCATTCCGAGGCCGCTCGCCACGAGGTAGAAGCCTTCTTTGCCGCTCATCCGGATTTTCCGGTGATGCTTGGCAATAAGATCAAACAGCAGGCAGATTTTGGGATCTTGCCGGGGAAATGATGATCGTGAAATAATACGCATCTCATAGAGAGTATAACAGTGCGTTTCCCAATACACTGCAGTGAAAATCCAATTCCACTGCAGTGTATTGGAAAATGCACTTAAGTGCCCCATTTTTTTGTCCGAAGGAAAAAGTAGTTTTCTCCGAACAGGATTGGAGTTTTCTTCGGACAAAACTTTCGTTTCCTTCGGACAAAATTATGGGTTTGCTTAAATGGAAAAGAATGGCACGTTAGGGAAAAGTTGGCCTATCTTCGGAACCATTCAGCAACAGTATGAGTTAAAGAAAATCCCTGCTTTGGCCTGGCCTCGACTCGATGCCGTTTATGCAGGAGGCTAGGGCATCAATAAAATGGTCGACCTCTTTTCGGGAGATGCATAATGGTGGTAATATTCTTAAAACGCTAGTCCCGGAATAACCGGTGAATATATGATGCTCGTAAAGCAAGCGTTCACGGATTGGAGATACCGGAATGGATAATTCAATGCCAATCATTAGGCCTTTGCCCCTGATCTCCTTAATGAGAGGGGATCCGAGCGACCTTAGTTTCTGGATGAAATAACTTCCCACCTCATTCGCGTTTTCAATTAGTTTTTCATCTTTCATGACCTGTATCACCGACAATGCGGCAACACATCCCAGATGATTGCCTCCAAAAGTTGTACCAAGCATTCCTTTCCGGGGTTTGAACGCGTCGCTAATTAATACGCCGGAGAATGGGAATCCGTTGGCTATCCCTTTGGCTACAGTGATAATATCGGGTTTTATGCCATACCATTGATGGGCGAAGAATTTACCCGTTCGTCCATAGCCAGACTGGATCTCATCAAGAATGAGGATGCTGTCGTGTTTTTTTGTCAAGTCACGCAAAGCAGTAAGAAAATCTTTGTCGGGTATTTGTATGCCTCCAACTCCGGAAATCCCCTCAATAATGACAGCGCAAACGTCCCCATTTTGGAGTTCTTTCTCGACCTCCTGGATGTCCATCTCCGCGAAATAAACATTGTTATTCGAGTTGATGGGAGCTGTGATGTGTGGATTGTCGGTGACTTCGACTGCGGCTGAGGTTCGTCCGTGAAAGGCGTGCTTGAATGCGATGACCTTTTTCTTCCCCGTGTGAAAGGAGGCTAGTTTAAGGTCATTCTCATTGGCTTCAGCTCCGGAATTGACAAAGAATACGCTGTAATCGGGATAGCCTGAAATCTTCCCTAACTCATGGGCCAATTCCTCTTGGAGTTTGTTTCTAACAGAATTGGAGTAAAACATGAGTTCCTGCAATTGTTCGCTCATGCGTTTGACCAAATAGGGGTGTGAATGTCCAATGGATATGACGGCATGTCCTCCATAAAAATCCAGATATGACTGGTTCTTATCGTCAAAAACATAACATCCCTTACCTTTTATTATATTGATAGGGAAAATAGAATAAACGTCAAATAAATTCATGATTGGTCGTTATTTATAGTCGGACATGATGGGAGGATGTCGATAGTCATTCCATCCTGCCGTATTTCATTTCTTCACCGTTATTGTCGTATTGTTTACGTTTGCCGGTTGGTTTGCCGATGATTGTTATTCTCACGACTGCCGTATGGTCGATACTCCGTTGAATAGCCTCGTCAAAAGCTCCCATATGTTTAGGAAGGAAACGTTGGCAGATCAACTTGAGCGCATGTATCTTTTCGTTAGTGTCTGTCACCAGTTCCGCTTTGCCGAATGCGACGGCCGAACGATATTGAAGCGTGAAGGAGCCATCCTTAGGTCCTACCGTCGGTTGGCATTTTGTTACCGCGGAGAGGCATACCTCGGGATGAGCGGTAATGGCGTCGAGCTTGTCACCCTCGAGTGCGCAGTGAAAATACCAAATATTGTCTTCCTCGCTGGCCAATGATAGGGGAACGCCATAAGCTGAGCCATCTTTTCTCGTGAAGCTGACGGTAATATATGGGGCTTTACGCATGATTTCTAAAGCCCAGTCACTATTCATCTCTCTACTCGCTTTTCTCATAATATGATATTTTTGTGTTATTTTTGTCTTGATGAATCAATCTGATTTGCCAGACTGTAACGATATTTATGCAAAAGTATTATTAGCTTGTCTATAAGTGTGTAAGAATTCTGACAGTAAATGGAGGTTAACACAAATTAAATATTGGTTGATGGGCTGTTCTTGAAAGTGATTATTGAAAATGATACATTTGTGATATGTAAAAACATAGGAATAAATTATGGAAACAGTGATTTTCAATAATTTTTATAGGGATAAATTGTTTTCCATCTCTCTTTTTGATAACCTGCCCGATCAGGTTAAAAATGAGATTGTTAAGACGTTGGATATAAGGCTATATGAGATTAATGAGAAAACCGTTGTTCTGAAACAGGGAAACTTGTGTTGTAATTTATATGTTTTGCTAGAGGGAAAATTGGAGGTCAATATTATTGATGCTAATGGAAATGAGGTCTTGATAGAGTATATTGAAGCACCCAGGGCATTTGCGACCTCGCATTTGTTTAAAAAGGATAATCGCTTACCGGCAACTTTTAGGACTTTGGAAAAATCGGTTTTGCTGACAGCCACTAAGGATTCCACCTTTGATTTAATTAGTAAATATCCGGATGTGTTGAGAAATTTTCTTTGTATAGCCGGAAATTGTGATGTATGTACGACTATGAGGTTGGATGTTTTGTCGAGAAAGACAATTCGTGAGAGGATCCTAGTTTATTTATTTAAGAGACTCGATCGTAAAACTTATACGGTAAGGATGACGTGTACTCTGACGCAATTGGCGGACTATATCAATGTTACACGTCCAGCTTTGTCTACTGAGTTTAATAAAATGGAGAAGGAAGGGCTTATTATCAGGAAAAGTGACTGTATAGAATTGAATATGAATGCCCTAAAAGGCATTATATGATTATGGCCGTGCTCAATAAGGGCTGTTCTTGCTTTGCCTTTTAATGAATTTGGATAAAGGACGTTGAAGGTTTATATCATATGAATTAGAACACTTTTAGGAGAAAAAAGTTAGGGAAAGCCTTGCGCGTAAGGAAAAAAAGCGTACCTTTGCACCGCAAAAATAATTTATTAATCATTTTTATAAACAGCTTTTGTATGAATAATTACGAAACCGTTTTCATTTTAACTCCCGTTTTGTCTGATGCACAGATGAAGGAAGCGGTAGATAAGTTTACGGGTCTCCTGAAAGAGCAAGGAGCGGAGATCGTAAACGAGGAGAACTGGGGATTGCGTAAGCTTGCTTATCCTATCCAAAAGAAGACGACTGGATTCTATCAATTGATCGAGTTCAAGGCTAATCCTGAGGTAATCGCCACTTTGGAGGTGAACTTCCGTCGTGATGAGCGTGTGATCCGTTTCTTGACATTCCGTCAGGACAAGTATGCGGCAGAGTACGCAGAGAAGAGAAGAAACTTGAAATCAGCTAAAGAAACAGTAAAGGAGAATTAATCATGGCAGCAACACAATCAGAAATCCGTTATTTAACTCCGCCTTCAGTAGACGTAAAGAGAAAAAAATATTGCCGTTTCAAAAAGAACGGTATCAAGTATATCGATTATAAGGATCCTGAATTCTTGAAGAAATTCCTGAACGAGCAGGGTAAGATCCTTCCCCGTCGTATCACGGGTACTTCTTTGAAGTTCCAGCGTCGTGTCGCTCAGGCTGTTAAGCGTGCTCGTCACTTGGCGTTGCTTCCTTATGTAACCGATTTGATGAAATAATTAAAGTAGAGGAGACAGAATATGCAGATTATTTTGAAAGAGGATGTAGCTGGTTTGGGCTACAAGGACGATATCGTAACAGTTAAGGACGGTTACGGACGTAACTTTCTAATCCCCACACGTAAGGCCGTTATCGCTTCTGAGTCAGCAAAGAAAGAGTTGGCTGAGGTTTTGAAGCAACGTGCTCACAAATTGGCTAAGATCAAGGCTGACGCTGAGGAGTTGGCAGCTAAGTTGAAAGAGGTTTCTTTGACAATTGGCGCTAAGACTAGCTCTACAGGTACGATCTTCGGTTCAGTTACGAACATCCAGATCGCTGACGCTTTGGCTAAGGCTGGTTATACTGTTGATCGTAAGATCATCTATATTAAGAACGTTAAGGAGGTAGGTCATTATACAGCAACTATCAAGTTGCACAAGGAGGTTTCTGTAGAGGTTCCTTTCGAGGTTGTATCTGAGTAATTCTATTGGGGCTTTGCCTCATGGGGTTCCTACCATACGAACAATATAATTATCCCGGCAAGACAATATGCTTTTGCCGGGATAAATTTTATCCGGACGTTTCGTGCTAAACAGGCTTAATCGCCCGGATTTTCTTGGTGCTTGGCTCTTGCTTGTTATCAAAAAAGATTAACTTCGCGAACAGGTTTGTTTTTTATTTTCGACGAATGAGACGTTTGCGATTGGCCTTGTTTTTGGTGTGGCTGTTTCCGGTGTTGTTGATGGCGGAAGTGGGTAAGCCATTTGTCGTGGTAATCGACGCTGGTCATGGTGGAAAGGATCCGGGCGCACGGGGAAGTGTTGTTAACGAGAAGGTGATCAACCTGAACGTGGCCTTGAAACTTGGCCGGATGATTGAGCGGGAGATGAAAGATGTCAAGGTGGTTTACACCCGTTCGACTGACCGTTTTGTGGAATTGACGGAGCGGGCGGCTATCGCCAATCGAGGAAAGGCGGATCTTTTTATCTCCATACATACCAACTCGGTGAAGAAGGGAAGTAGTGTCCGGGGAACGGAGACCTATACGCTCGGTTTGGCCCGTAGTGATGAAAACCTTGCCGTGGCTATGCGCGAGAACTCTGCGATTTTGTTGGAGGACAATTATCTGCAGCGTTATGAGGGATTCGATCCGAATTCAAGCGAGTCGTATATTATCTTTGAGCTGATGCAGAATAAGCATATGGAGCAAAGCATCAGTTTGGCATCGGACATCCAGAACGCGTTCTCTTCCTCAGGGCGTGTGGACCGGGGTGTTCGGCAGGCTGGCTTCCTGGTATTGCGAGAGACGAGCATGCCGAGCGTACTGGTGGAGTTGGGCTACATATCAAACCGGAACGAGGAGCAGTTTATGAATTCCTCGAAAGGACAGGATCTTTTGGCAAGGTCATTATATAAGGCGTTTGCCAATTATAAGCGAAACTTTGATTTGCGCTCGGGTAAACCGGTTGCCGCGGTTGTTATGGAACCGGAAATGGAGGAAGATCCCCTGGAGGTAACGGAGGAGCAGACGGATCGAAAAGCACCTCCGGGAAGTGAGGCGGATATCTTGTCCCGAAAGAGAGAGGCACAAAAGGAAAGTGCATCTGAACAATCGTCGGGCAAGACGGTTTATAAGGTGCAATTCCTGACGTCCGAGACGAAATTGTCCAAGAACTCTAAACGTTTGAAAGGGTATAAGGATGCGGAGTACTATGTTGAGGACGGCATTTATAAATATACGTATGGATCGACAACCAGTTTCAGCGAGATCAACCGGATCCGCCGTTCCATGCTGAAAGATTTCAAGGATGCGTTTGTTATCTCGTTTAAGGATGGAGAACGTGTTCGCTAAATCATGTGATTGAATTAATTTTATATGTATCTATAAAAAGGAAGCAATGAAAAATGTGTTGACAAAAGAGGCGAAAATAGGTTTGGTGACGCTTGTGAGTTTGATCCTGCTGTATGTTGGCATCAATTATCTGAAGGGGATCAACCTTTTCCAGCCTGCTAACCGCTATTATGTGACGTTTGAGAATGTGCGTGACGTGACGATCTCGAGCCCGGTTTATGTTGAGGGCTTCAAGGTAGGTCTGGTTCGTAACATAGAGTATGATTATTCAACAACCAAGAAGATCACGGTCGAGATCAGCCTGGAGGAGAAGATGCGGATCAACAAGGGCAGTTACGTGGAGATCGAGAGCAGTTTCTTGAGTGGTGCCTCCTTGCATATCCATTTGAATACTTTTGTGGATGATTATTTGGAATCGGGTGCCATCATTGAGGGCCGTAAGGGGCCGGACATGATGCATGACGTACAGGAGGATCTTTTGCCCAGCGTAACAGCCATGTTGCCGAAGATCGATTCAATTCTTGGTGGTTTGCAAACCTTGATTAACCATCCGGCGTTGGCGCAATCGTTGGAACATGTGGAGAAGACGACCTCAAACTTGGAGGTTTCTACCAATCGTCTGAACCGGATGCTTGATCAGGATATGCCGGTGATCGTGGAGAACCTTAAGACGATTACGGATAATTTCTC
>USAD01000006.1 GCA_900552415.1 uncultured Parabacteroides sp. | reverse complement strand
GGCTCGTATCTCGAATGGTACCCAAAATAGGAACCGCCGTATGCCGAACGGCACGTACGGTGGTGTGAGAGGTCGGTAAACATGAAAATAGGAGATAAACACCTATGATTAGTGTTTACCTCCTACTCGATTCGTTTGCTGTTGTTATTCACCCAACGCCGTGTTGACAGTTGTTTCGTAGAGCGGGAACGACCAGCAATAGGTGGTCTTGTCGGACGGTGTCGCGACTACGGTCCAGCTGCCGTCGGTCAGAGGATGGTGATAGTCTTCTGCCCGCCGTGAGATGTCATAACCACGGATACCTTCGGCCATGAATTCCCAGCGGCGCTCGTTGTCGATAACGGTCCAAAGGGCGTCGCCTGTCTCCTTATAGGTGACCAACGGGTCCTTATCTTCCGCGATCGAGCGGGTACGTACCTGCTTCACGCATTCGATCGCCTTGCTCTCATTGCCCGTATTGTAATAACACTCTGCCAGGTTCAACAGGATTTCCGCGTAACGGAAGACGGGAATCCATTCATAACGGGTCGAGCGCTCGTTGTATTTCTCGCAGTACATATAGCCACGCTCGTCGGTGTAGAGAAAGTTCGTGCGGTCGTCGCCCTCGATACCATAGGTCGTCGCGATGCCGTTGATGTTGTTCACGACCGTGATCTGTCCTGCCTCATGATAGAAATAGCCGACCGGATGGGTTTGGCTGTTCGACTTGTCGCTCTCGCTCATCGGGATCGAGAAGATATTCTCGGCGGTCAGGGCATAAGGCGAGTCGAACATCGTGGCGATTGACGGGATGAGGGAGAAGCCGCTGATGGCGTTGCCTTCGGCGATGGCGTTGTTCCAGTCTTCCATGCACATGTAGATCCGCATCCGAAGGGCGTGCGCTGATGCTTGTGAGGCCTTGGTCGATGAGAAGCCGGCCGACTCATAGTTCTCGGGTAACGCGTCGATCTCTTCCGTATCCGAGAGGATCTGGTTGAAAACTTCCGAGATGGTCGAGGCGGGACAATCATTGTGTCCGGCGCCGGTGACAGCCTCGATTCTCAGGGGCACGTTCGACGCGTTCGGGTCGGTCTTATAGGGCAAGCCATAAAGTTGACTCAGGTAATAGTAGGCGATCGCCCGGACAAACTTGCATTCTTGCACGTAGCGACGGGCCGTCTCCGTGTCGCAGGGCAGGTTGTCCGCGTAGGTCTTCTCTATTCCGTCGATGATGGTGTTCGCGTAGTTGATCGCCAGATAGGCGTTGCGGAACAGGGCATCGTTCTCGATACTTGACGCGTTGACCGAATGGCTGTAGGTGTCGCGCATCGTGTAACCGTTATTACCATAGTTGATCATGTCGTCCGTACGGTTGTCGCCCGCCAGTGTGGCGAAACCGCCCAGGAAATAACCGTCGCTCACGTCGTCGCTGCCTTTTAAGGAGGTATAGACGCCCTCGACGGCCGCCTCAAGGCGTGTGGCGCTCTCAAAGATGGAGGCTTCCGTGACTTTCAGGTCGGGAGTCTTGTCGATAAAATCTTCGCTGCAGGCGGTTCCCATGCCTATCATGGTTACGGCCATTATATAGTAAATATATTTTTTCATCTTGTCTGGATATTTAAAAAGTCATTGATTTAGAATGATAAGTTAACACCGAAAGAATAGGTCTTCGTCAATGGGGCCGTATTCTTGTCGATTCCCGATATCGTGTTAGAGCTGTCGCCTCGTGAGTTGATCTCCGGGTCCATACCGCTATATCCCGTAATACAGAAGAGGTTCGTCGCCGTAACATAGAGCCGGAGTTGCGAGATACCGACCTTCTTCGGCCATTTCTTCGTGTCGAAAGTATAACCGATGACGAGGTTCTTCAAACGGAGATAATCACCATTCTCGATGAAGTCGCTGATCGGGTTGGCCGAACCGTTCGAGTAGTTGTCGTTCATCTCCGGTTTCGCGTAGTCGGAGATATCGCCCGGATTGCGCCAGATCGTCTCATAGACATTCTTCGAGTTGTTCCAGAAACGCATATCCGACATGGTCGCTTTCATACCGTTGTAGATCTTGTTTCCTCCTGAGAACTGGAAGAAGAGTGTCGCGTCCCAACCTTTCCAGCTGAAGTTGTTGGTCCAGCCGCCGTAGTAGGTCGGTTTCGTGTTACCCATGATATGCGGGTTCCAGTCGTCGATATCCAGTTTCTCGCCCGTCGTGCGGTCGTAAACAGCCGCGCCGGAGCCATACGTATAAACCAGGAGAGCCTCACGGGTCGCGTTGCCATTCTCGTCATCGAGCAGGACCACACGCCGTCCGGTCTCCGGATCGACGCCGGCGGTCGGATAGACATAAAGTTGTGCCATTGACAATCCTTCGGTCGTGATGTTGTTGGCTCCCGTTCCGTCCTCGATAATATCGCTCTCCAATTCAAGAACCTTGTTTTTCACGAAGGTGAAGTTGACGTTCGAGTCCCAGGTGAAATCGCCGATACGCAGGATATTGCCGCCGAACGAGAACTCGAGACCTTGGTTTTGTGCCTTGCCCAAGTTGGTCGTGATAGAGAAATCGGGAATACCGGTCGAGTATGACTGGCTCGAGTTCAGGATCAGGTTCTTTGATTTCGACTTAAAGTAGGTTAACTCGAAGTTGAAACGGCTGGCGATCTGTCCGGTGATACCGATATCGGTCTTGGCGGTCTGCTCCCAACCGAGGTTAGAGTCCGCGATGGCGTTGGGATAGTAGGCGCCTGTTCCGTTGTAATAGGTTGATCCATAAGTCGACAGTGAGGCATAAGCGTCTACGTTCGTATTACCGACAATACCGTAGCTGGCCTTGACACGCAAGTCCGAGATCGCGCTTTTCAATGGCTCGAAGAAGGCCTCGTCGGAGACACGCCAAGAGGCGGAAGTGCCCCAGAAGTTACCCCATTTATTTCCTAGAGCGGAGAGACCGTCCCGACGGAAGCTGCCCTCCAGATAGTAGCGATAGTTCCAGTTGTAGGTGAGTCGGCCGAGATAAGAGATCATCGAGCGCTCCTCACGCCTGTTGGTTGAGGCGTCGCTTGAGTAGGTCAAGTAAGGTGCCTCCTCGAAGACCATCTCCTTGTCGGCAAGGGTTGAGGCCTCGTAATAGCGACGTTTGTATTGCATCTCCTGTGCCTCCATACCGATCGTGGCCGCGAAATGATGGTCTTCGGCAAGATCGAATTGATAGTTGGCCGTGTTGGTCCATGTCCAGGTCTTACGGGTGGTCGCGTAAGCGTAGAGATTACCGCCCGACGCGTAACCATCACCGCCATTTGGCGAGTACATCGTTGTCGAGTTGGTGATGAACCAGTCGATACCGTATTGTGATCGGATATTCAAGCCCTTGATCGGATGCAGGTCGAGGAAGCCGCTGGCGATGATACGGTTGTTCTCCATCCGGCTGGCCTGATCGTCGATGTAGGACATCGGGTTGTAGTAGGTGCAACCGATTTTGTTGTTTCCGTAGCCCAGGTAATTTCCGTTGTCCATATAAGGCGTACCATCCTCGTTATAGGCCGGGATGTTGGAGGGAAGGATCGCCGCCATGCGCGAGAAACCATTGATTGAGTAGGCGCCCGTACCATAACCGGAGTCTACGTTTTTCTGTTGCGTATTTGAGTAGCTTCCGTTAAATCCGCCGCTCAGCCATTCGGTCGGATTGAAATTGGTATTGGCCTTGAACGAGTAGCGCTTGAACTCATCGCCGACGGTGATACCATCCTGGTCCATGATGCCGGTGCTGATGTAATAGTTCGCGTCGTCGTTGCCGCCCGATACGCTCAGGTCATGATTCATGATGTTGCCGGTCTGGAAAAGCAGGTCGCTCCAATCGGTGTCGATCACGTTCCCATTGCTGTCGTACATCAAGCCATACGCGTATTGGTCGTAGAATCCCTTGTCTTCCTGTCGGGAAGCCGTATTGGAAACCGCGAGGTTCTTCAGGTCGACATATTGTTCGGCATCCATCGCCTCGATCATGTTTGTCGGCGTGCTGATCGTGTAGCTGCCGTTGTAGGAGATTTTAGCCTTCCCTTTCTGTCCGGAGTTGGTCGTGATCATGATGACACCGTTCGCGGCGCGTGATCCGTAGAGGGCCGTCGCCGCGGCATCTTTCAGGATCTCAATGGACTTGATATCCGCCGAGTTGATATCAGACAATGGGTTTTGCCGGGTGTTTGACGTCCCGTCCATGGAGATGATCATACCATCAACTACGTACAATGGGGTTGTACTGTTAGAGATCGAGGAGACACCACGGATGTTGATAACAGGTGTCACGCCGACTGAGCCTGAAGGAGAGGAGATCATGACACCGGAAGCCCGTCCTTGCAACATCTCGTCGACCGATGGACCGGGCAGGTTCTTGATGGCCTCGCCCTTGACGGATGAGACCGCTCCGGTCAGGTTTCGGGCCGATGTCGTACCATAGGCGATGACGATTACCTCGTCCAGGTTCTGACTGTCCGCCTTGAGGGTGATCTTCAGATCCGGCTTGATCTCTAGTGTCTGTGGGATCATGCCGACGTACGATACTTTGATCTGCCTGGATCCTTCTGGGGCTGTCAACGAGAAGCCGCCGTCAAAGTCCGTAACTGTTCCCGTAGTGGTTCCTACAATGATGATCGACGCTCCGATCACTGGTTCGCCATTCTCATCGACGACCGTTCCTTTGAAAGGGGTCTGTGCCATGGCCAAAGTTGAGCATAATGCCAAACTAATACCAAAGGGAAATACCTTTTTCATAATACAACCTGTTTGTAGCGTTTTTAATCACGCTTGTTTATTAAAATAAATAAATTACCCATAAATAACCTATGGCGCGAATATATGTGTTTTTGTTTTATATATCCAAATAAAAACATCTTTTTGTTTAATATTTATTTTTCAAATATCATAATGTTATTTATACACTACTGAAAGCGTCATAATGATCTTGCTTGAATAACCATTTTGCAACCGAATAATATTAAAGCAGGTTAATTTTTGTGGGTCTATTTGTCTATTTTCGTTTAAGAAATAGTCCGGTTCGTTGAATCCGGATGAGAATTTAGGTGAATCGTGTCTATATGTTGTGGATTTGACAAAAAGATTATCTCGGGGAGAATGTGGGAGAGCGTTTGCTGATAAAACAGGCGGTTTTTTCTTCCTGAGGTGTGAAAATGAGAGGTCATAATGCGGCAATGGCACACGATTGACGCTCGTTTGCGTCGCTCGTATGCCATTGCTCCTGGAATACTTTTATGCTTTCAGGCACGGTTTGTGCCTTTTGTTCCGTGAGGAGGTTTATCTTTTCTTCTTGCTGCCTTTCTTGGGAGCGCCTTGCCACCAGGGTTTCTCCGCTCTCTTCTTGTTTGAGCCTTTATCCTTGTCTTTTCGCTCCTTGCCGCTGCCTTTTTTCTTGCCTTCGCCCTTCTCTTGCGCGATCTCGACGGAGATGCGTCGGCCGTTCACCTCAAAGCTGTTCATGCGTTTCAGGGTGCGTTGCGCGTTTTCCGAATCGACCTCGAAGAATGAGAAGTTGTCGTGCAGGTCGATCTTGCCGATCTGTACCTTGCCCGGCACGCATTTGTTGATCATCTCGATCAGGTCGTTGGGGCGCAGCTTGTCGCTTTTCCCGAAATTGATGAAGAGGCGTGTATAACCCTCTTCCGCCTGATGACCTTTCCGGTTGCCTTTTTCCTTGCGTTTGGGGCTGTCGTCGACGGTCTCGATGTCGCCCGCCTCCTTGTAGTAGTCGATCATGCGGTTGAACTCGAGCGAAACCATTCGCTTGATGATGTCCTCCTTGTCGAGCCATTCCAGCTTGCGGAAGATGGAGGGCATCAAGGGTGCGATCTCCTCCTCGTTGACCTTGACCTTCTCGATCTGGTCGACCAGGTTGAATAGTTGCTTCTCGCAGATTTGCTTGCCGGTCGGCATCTCGCCCTTCTCGAACTGCTTGTTGATCACCCGCTCAATCTGTTTGATCTTGCCCTTTTCCTTGATGTGGCAGATCGAGATGGAGATACCCGTCTTGCCCGCGCGGCCCGTACGGCCACGGCGGTGGGTGTACGACTCGACATCATCGGGCAGGCCGTAGTTGATGACGTGCGTCAGGTCGTCGACGTCGAGACCGCGGGCGGCCACGTCGGTAGCGACCAGCAACTGCAGGTTTTTGATGCGGAATTTCTGCATCACGTAGTCGCGTTGCGCCTGGCTCAGCTCGCCGTGCAACGAGTCGGCGTTATAGCCGTCCTGGATCAGCTTGTCCGCGATCTCCTGTGTCTCCTTGCGGGTGCGGCAGAAGATGATGCCGTAGATGTTCGGATAATAGTCCGCGATGCGCTTGAGCGCCGAGTATTTGTCTTGGGCGCGCACCATGAAATAGATGTCGCGGATATTCTTGTTTCCCTCGTTCTTGTTGCCGATGACGATCTCGCGAGGGTTCTTCATGTATTGCTTGGTGATGTTGGCGATGCCCTGCGGCATGGTGGCCGAGAAGAGGAGCATGTTGCGGGTGGGCGGCACGGCGGCCAGGATCTCGTTGATGCTCTCCGTGAAACCCATGTTGAGCATCTCGTCGGCCTCGTCCATGATGACGTTGCGGATGCCGTTCAGGTCGACGGTTTTCCGGTTCATCAGGTCCAGCAGGCGGCCCGGCGTGGCCACGACGACGTGGACGCCCCGTTTCAGGGTCTTGATCTGGCTCTCGATGCTGGAGCCGCCATAGACGGGCAGTACCTTCAGCTTGTCCAGATATTTGGAGTAATCGTTCAAGTCATCCGCGATCTGCAGGCAAAGCTCCCTGGTCGGGCAGAGAACGAGCGCCTGGGGATATACTTGGTTGATATCGATTTTCTGTAGGATGGGCAGACCAAAGGCGGCTGTCTTGCCGGTTCCGGTTTGCGCCAAAGCGATTACGTCGTTGTCTTCTCCCAGCAAAAAAGGAATCACTTCCTCCTGTACCGGCATAGGGGACTCGTATCCCAACTCCTGGATTGCCTTCAAGATCGGAGCGGCAACCCCTAATTCTTCAAATGTTTTCAAAATGTGATAAAATATGTATGGTGAAAATAATAGACGCCGCGAAGATACGAAAAAAGGCGATACCGCATATTAATAAAGCAGGATCTCTTTTATTTTATTTTGCTCCTTTTCGCTGAGGCGCAATCTTTGTTTGATATAGTTGTCGAGCGAGCCGTACTCCTTCTCGACCTGGTGTTTCAGGATGTCGATCAGCTCCTCGTGGGCCATGAGCAGGACGGTGACGCTCTCTTGCGAGTCGCTGCTCAACTGGCTGGCCCATTGGGCGAACAGGCCGGTGTTGATGTAGTCGTTAGAGCTCATGTAATCTTTCCGGATGGTCTCGGGATCCATATCCAGGAGGTTGAGGAGCAACATCGAGAGGAAACCGCTCTGGTCTTTCCCGAACGAGCAGGAGATCAGGATCGGATAGCGTCGCGGCTCCTGGAACAGTCTCAGGGCCTTGGCGAAGGCGTCCGAGTTGCGGCTGACGAACTGGATGTACTCGTCCTGCATGGCGAGGAACGCGTCGCCTTTCCGGATCTCGCCGTTCTGGATGCGCTGGACGACCTCCCGCGAGTTCTGGCTCTCGATCGGGATGGAGATCACCTCCGCCCGTTTGTAGTCGCAGGGCAACGTGTCCTGTTCCCATTGGGGGCGCAGGTCGATGATCGTCTTTATTCTCAGGTTGTTCAGCCGGATGGAATCCCATTCGCTCAGGTGGCCGATCTGGCCGGCACGGAAGACCTTTCCCCATTTGGTGGTCTTGCCTTTCGGGTTCGTGTAACCGCCCAGGTCGCAGACATTCTGCACGCTGTCCATCACGACGGAGCGCGAGCCCACGACATGCCGGTATTGCCCGTTGAAGTTGAGGCAGAAGTATTTCCGGTCGAAATTGTCGTTCGTGACGTAGGTCGTTACGCCATCCTGGATATTGACATATTTGGTGGCAGGCCCGTCGAAACGGGCAGGATCGTCGGAGACCGTGATGCTGACCGTCCCCTCCATGCCGGGAGTGATTTCCCATTTCAGGATATAATTCCCGATCTCGTCCCGTTGGCAATTGGTATGAATGGTGGGCTCGTTGGATGAGCATGAGCCCAGCAGGGCCAAAAGGAACGGGAGAAGAAGGTACTTGTTCAGCATAGTCTTTACATCATAAACGGTTCAACTGTTGCCAAAGATAGTAAAAACAGCGATAACCGCGTCTCGGGTTAAGCATATTTAAGACTGGCTAACATATCTCTTGGCGAACTCCCTCGAGACGTAATTATCGTAACTTTGGCACACCTCGCTCGAGAGGTCGATGCCGCATTGGATGATTTTGGCCCAGTCCGCCTGGCTGAGGTTGGGCAGGTCCGCCTTGCCGATGCCTTCCCGCAAGAGCCCGAAGAGGATGCCCGCGTTGAAATTGTCGCCGGCGCCGATGGTGCTCCTGGTCTCGATCGCCTTCGAGGGGTAATGCGCCTCGAAACGGCGGGTGAAGAGGTCGACGCCATCCCGGCCGCGGGTGGTGATGAAATTGTCGCAATAGAACTCGACGTGCTCCTTGTAGACCGCTCTCGGCTCCTTTTCCCCGAAGATGTTGACGAAATCCTCGTCCGATCCCCTGACGATGTCCGCGAACTCGAGGTTCTCGAGGATCGTCGGCTTGAGCTGGATCGCCTCGTGCGCGTGGGCTTTCCGGAAGTTGGGGTCGTAGTAGAGGATCGCGCCCCGCTCTTGGGCGTATCTCAGGAACTCGACCATGCGCTCGCGGAGCGCCGGGTTGAGCGCGTAGTAGGAGCCGTAGATGAAGATGTCGTCTTTCTCGATCGGGGGCAACGGCACGTCGAGCCGCTGGGCGGGATAGTTCTTGTAGAACGCGTAGTTCGCGTTGTTGTCCTGGTCGAGGAAGGCGAGCGAGATGGGGCTCTTGCCGTCCATATAGCGGTCGACGTAGTCGGTCGAGATGTTGTTCTCCTCCATGAAGGCGCGGATGAGGCCGCCTACGTGGTCGTCGCCCAGCTCGCTGATGAACAGGACCGGCAGGCCCATGCGCCCCAGCGAGGTGAGGCCGTTGAACACCGAGCCGCCCGGGACGGCGGCATAGGGCTGGTTGTCGCGGAAGATGATGTCGAGGATGGTCTCGCCGATGCCGATGACTTTTCTCATACGTTTGCTGTTTTTGTTGGTCGCTTACTGTTGTTCGTTCTGGGATTGCTCGCGGCTTTTCGAGCCAAGGTAACCGCCGTGGTGCCGCTTGGCGTACTCCGCGTTGCTGAATTGGATGCGTCGCATGGTGCCGACGACCAGGATGTCGCCGATGACGGTCATCACCGTCGTCGAGGTGGTCGGCGTCAGCCCCAGCGGGCAGACCTCTTTCGGGTTGCCGGTGAAGAGGCAAATGTCGGCCTCATGCGCCAGCGGGCTGTCGGGGTTGCCGGTGATCACGATGAAACGCATGTGGGGCACCAGGCCGCGGGCCAGCGAGATCAGCTCCACCAGCTCACGGGTCTTGCCCGAGTTGGAGATGAGCAGCAGCAGGTCCTCGTCGCGGATGATGCCCAGGTCGCCGTGCTGCGCCTCGCTGGGATGCAGGAAGAAGGCCGGCGTCCCGGTCGAGCTGAAGGTGGTGGCGATGTTCATGGCGATCTGTCCGGCCTTGCCCATGCCGCTCGTGATCAGCCTGCCGCGCCGGTGATGGACATGCTCGACGATCAGCGCGATGGCCTCGTCGAAAGCGGGAGTCACGGGGATGTGGCGGACGGCGTCCGCCTCGTGCTCCAGTATGGAAACGATGTTCTCGTTGGTCATGATATGTTCTTTTATGTGTTCTGTCGCGAAAGTATGGATATTTGCCAAGACTTGCGCTATGACGCGCTTTTTTTATCGCTCCAGGATCTGGCCGAACTCCGACTTGGGATTCCAGCGCGGGTAGTCGTGCCCCTCGGCCAGCCGGTAGCCCAGCTCGAAGAAGAGGCGCACCTCCTGGAGCAGGCCGCCGTAGTCGTCGCTCTCCGGATGGGTCTGGTCGGTCGGCTTATGGTAGGTGTTGGCCCAATAGTCCTTGACGCGCTCGGCCGACCAGGCCTTCCCGTGCTGCCGGTTGTCGTTCCACCCCTTGGCGAACATGGCGGGGACGCCGCGCCGCATGAAGGGCAGGTGGTCGGAGCGGTAGAACATGCCGTTCGACGCGTCGGGGTCGGGCATGATGTAGCGGCCCTGCTTTCGGGCGATGACGGCGACGAGCGAGTCGAGGTTCGACTGCCCGTAGCCGGTGATCGTCACGTCGTTGTTCTCGCCCCAGAGCGGCACCACGTCCATGTTGATCACGGCGGCCACCTTCTCGATCGGGAAGAGCGGGTGGGCCACGTAGTATTGGGTGCCGAGCAGGCCGCTCTCCTCGCAGGTGGGCGACAGGAAGACGATGTTCCTTCTCGGCTTCACGTCGAGCGACTGGAAGCAGCGGGCGATCTCGAGCATCCAGGCGACGGCCACGGCGTTGTCGGTCGCCCCGTTGATGATCGAGTCGCCGTCGATGGGCGCGCCATGGCCGAGGTGGTCCCAGTGGCCGAGGTAGACGACGCTCTCGTCGGTCGGCTCGCTGCCGGGGATGTAGCCGATCAGGTTGGGGCTCTCGTCGCGCTCGAAGCGGTTCTCCATCGAGACGCTCACGGTCGAGGCCAGCTCGAGGGGCCTGAAGTCGGCCCGCCGGGCGATGGCGCGCAGCTGGTCGAGGTCATAACCGTTGTCGGCCAGCAGCCGGCGGGCGGCCTCCTGCTGGATCCAGCCGTTGAGCGGGCAATGGTAGTCGTCGTTGCCGTCGTCGACATACATCTTCGACTTGGCGGAGGCCTGCACGACCGACCAGGGATAGCCGGCGCCCCGCGTGTCGTGGATGATGAGCGCCCCTTTCAGCCCCTGGCGGGCGGCCTCCTCGAACTTATAGCGCCAGCGGCCGTAGTAGGTCATGATGTCGCCGCTGAAATAGTCCGGGTCGCCCCCGTCGAGACCCGGGTCGTTGACGAGGACCACCGCCACCTTGTCGCCGGGGTTCTCGATGCCCGCGTAGTCGTTCTTCCCGTATTCCGGGGCGACGATGCCATAGCCGGCGAACACCAGTTGGGCGTCGTCGATCTCGATCGTCGGCTCGATGCGGGCGGAGAAGGCGGTGAAGTCCTCCAGCTTGCGGAGGCGCGTCGTCCCTTTCGGGGTCTTGAGCGTCATCTCGGGCGAGGCCTCCGTGCGGGCCGCGATCAGCTTGACCGACTGCAGGTAGGAGTCGCCGTCGAAGGGCGTCAGGCCGAGCGCGCGCATCTGGCCGGCGATGTAGCCGACCGCCCTGTCGGCACCCGGCGTGAAGGGCTTGCGCCCCTGGCACGAGTCGTGGGCGATGGCCTCGGTGTGCTGCCGCAGCCGTTCGGTGGAGGCGAGCCGCGCCGCCTTGTCGACAGGCGATTCGCCACCGCAGGCGCAAAGCACTAAAAGCATTAAAAAGAGAAAAGTATTTCTGTTTGCCATAGGTCTTTAATTTTATGTCTGGATTATATTTTCAGGAAAAATTCTCCTAAAAATGGCCTAATGCGTTTAAACCTCGCCCGGCGTGCCACCATCGCCGCCTGGCTCTTGGGGTTCCTCGGGCGTTTCCGGGTCTGTGCCGGGCAGGACGGTCTCGCCGTCGCCCGACTGGGTCTTTCCGGTGCGCTGGTTATAGAGCGTGTTCACCTCGCGGATGGCCGAGTTGAAACCGAGGATGAATTCCGCCGTCACGTCGGTCGGCTTGGCGATGCTCTCCGCCAGTGTGATCTGCCGGATGGCCTCGAAGATCGGGTCGAGGCGCTTGCGGAGGTTCGTGCCCGACTCGGTGCTCATCCGGGCCGCCTCCTTGTCGCGGGCGCGGGCGGCACTTTGCGTCTCGTACTCGTCGTTGATCTCTTGCAGTTTGGCGACGGCGTCGGTCAGGTTCAGTGTCGCCAGATGAGCCTTTGCCTCCTCCGTGTCGAGGTCTTTCAGCAGGCCCTTGATCTTGACCGTCTCCTGCTGGTCCTGGTCGCTTTGGATACTCGTATAGGGGTGGGTGATCCGGGCCAGGGCACTGCCGGCGGCGCTTTGCGCCTCGATCGGCATCTTCGCGCTGTTGTTGATGGTGGAGAAGAGGAAGGTGAGCACGCTGTCGCGCTGGCTGTCGAGCGTGTCGAGCAGGGCGGTGCGGTCGCTCGCGGTGGTGTAGTTGATGCGGTCCTGCAATTGCTCCACGAGATCCTTGAACTCGTCAAACTCTTCCGCCGTCAGCCCCACGGCCGTCGGCGTGGCCGTCTCCACGAGCTTCTGCAGGCGGCTCATCAGGTTAAGGTACTCGGCGTTGTTCAATCTGCCTAGCGCGATGCTCAAAAGGATTGTTATGCTTCTCATAATATTATTATTTAGTGTTAATAAATTCAATTCTTATCCTTCCGACCTGTTTCGTCGATCGACGAAGGCCCGGAAAACTGTTTTTTGCCGTTTCGTCGATCGACGAAGGCCCGGAAAACTGTTTTTTGCCGTTTCGTCGGCTGACGAAGCTCCTTTCTGGAAGATCTTTCCCCCTCGCATGCCGGAAGCGAGGGGAAAGGTAAGCATTTTTCCTGGATAACAACTCCTGTCTTTTATTTTTCTGTATTAGAGTTATATTTATTTTTCGCGAAAACGTTGTCCAGTCTTTTATTTTGACGTTTTCGGGATCATGGATTATTCACGCCCCTTTAACATTTATGAAACATGAACCCGTTTCCTTTGTCATGATGTGATCAACACCTATTTACCCCATACCACAACCTGTCATGGATTTGGCCAAAAAGGGAGTTCTGACGCGAAATCCTGGATATTGAACGTAGTTTCTGAAGTATAGGGAGTGGTTGTCCCGCGGCAGGCCGGCGCGCTTGTCGCGGGATTTCTGTCTGGCCCTGCCGGAAGGGATTCGGCGAATTATCATTACCTTCGCGCCGGATTTTATTTGAGAAAAGATGAGCAACCTGGATTACATAGCAGATACGTTGCCGAACGGCCTGCGGCTGGTGCACCTGCCGGTCGACTCGCCGGTGGCCTATTGCGGCCTCGCGGTGAACGCCGGCACCCGCGACGAGCGCCCCGACGAGATGGGACTGGCCCATTTCGTGGAGCATATGCTTTTCAAGGGGACGGACAAGCGGCGCTCGTGGCACATCCTGAACCGCATGGAGAACGTTGGCGGCGAGCTGAACGCCTATACGACGAAGGAGGAGACCTTCATCTACTCGATCTTCATGGAGGAGCATTTCGGGCGGGCGCTCGAGCTGATGGCCGACCTGGCGCTCAACGCCCGTTTCCCGGCCCGCGAGATCGAGAAGGAGGTGGAGGTGATCCTCGACGAGATCAACTCGTATGAGGACAGCCCCTCGGAGCTGATCTTCGACGAGTTTGAGAACCTGCTTTTCAAGGGGCACGCGCTGGGCCACGCGATCCTGGGCGACGAGCGGTCGCTCCTGACCTTCAACACCGCCTCGGGCCGCGGCTTCATGGACCGCTATTACGTGCCCGCCAATATGCTGCTCTTCTCGATGGGGCGGACCGATTTCCGGCGGATCCGCCGGATGGCGATGGAATGGCTGGGCGCCGCGGACCGGTCGATGGCGCCGCGCGAACGGATCGCCCCGCCGCCCGTGGCCGCCGTCAGCGAGCGGGTGGCGAAGGAGACGCACCAGGCGCACGTCTTGCTGGGCGGCCGGGCCTACAGCCTGCACGACGACCGGCGTGTCGCCCTGTTCCTGCTCAACAACCTGCTGGGCGGGCCCGGCATGAACAGCCGCCTCAACGTCGCCCTGCGCGAGCGCGAGGGGCTGGTCTATACGGTCGAGTCGAACATCACCTCTTATACCGATACGGGCGTGGCGACGATCTATTTCGGTACCGACCCGAAGAAGCTCGACAAGGCGTTGCGCCTGACGCGTAGGGAGCTGGCCCTGTTGCGCGAGCGGCGATTGACGACGACACGCCTCGCCACCGCCAAGAAGCAGCTGATGGGGCAGCTGGGCGTCGCGAGCGACAACCGCGAGAGCCTGTTCCTCGGCTTGGGCAAGAGCTTCCTGCATTACAACCGCTACGATACGCTGCCGGAGGTCTTCGCCCAGATCGATCGCCTGACGGCCGACGACGTGCTGGCCGCCGCCAACGAGGTGTTCGATCCCGCCGCCCTCTCGTGCTTGATATATGAGTAAAGGACTATTTAAAATAATTAGGTGATATGAAAAAGGTAATTGTAATGGGATTCTTGGGCATGATCGCTTTGGGGATCATGAGCTCTTGCTCGAAAGACGACGAGCCGTCTTATTATGAGGGAGAATATGGTGAGGGCGGCTATGGCGATCCCTCGACGCCCGGATCGGCCTCATTGGCGATGGACTCCTTGTCCGTCTCGCGGGAGGCGATTGTCGTGGAATAAGCGCGAAGAGAGACGGAACTGATCGGTTGGACGTGTATTTTAATGGGCTGAGAACCCGAAATACGCGTCCAATTTTTGTATGGCCGCCTCGGGGAACTCGTCGAGCAGGCGCACCTCGTCCCAGCCGCTGATACGCCCTTTGCGGCGGATCAGGTTGGTGAGGGCACGGGCCTGATCGAAGTCGATGTAGGGATGGCGGAGCATCTCCTTAAACGAGAGCTGGTTGAGATCGCGGCGGACCAGGAGCGACGTGTCGGCCCGAAACCAGGGGCTGAGCGCGGCATAACGCTCGGGCGTGATGCCATAGACCTCACGCAGCTGTCCGACCTCGCGAAAGCCGCCCAGCAGCTCGCGGTACTTGACGATGCGGCGGGCGAAAGTGGGGCCGATGCCCGGCACGCGTTGGAGCGTCAGGCTGTCGGCCCTGTTGAGCTCGACGACCGTACCTTCCGGAAACTTATCCGACTTGCGGGGCGGATAGCGGTATTCCCGGACCCGGCGGTCGATCGGGGCGCGCTCGGCACGGAGCGGCGTGGTTGGTCGCCGGCCTGTTTGGGGCGTGATCACCGTGTCGGCGGTTGTTACGGCCGTCGGGATGGTGTCGTCTGGCGCGACCTGTTGGGGTCCTGTTTCCTCGGGCGGTTGGTTGGTCGACTGGTGATCCATCCAGACCATGAGGCCCCAGCCTCCGGCGACGATCGCCAGCAGGAGGCAGAGCGCCCGTCGTTCGCCCCGCGAGAAATAGAGCAAGTCGCGCCAGCCCATTTTACTTCGTGAGCCAGTTGAGAAGCCCCAGTTCGTTGAGGAAGATCAGGCCGATCGCGATCGGTGCGATATACTTCACGAAGAAGGCGTAAGTGTTGAAGAAATAGAAACGGATCGTCCCGTGGTTCGTCACCTCCTCTTTCAGCAACAGCTTATCGACCCGTTTGGCGGTGAAGATGCAGATCATCATGCCGCCCAGCGGAAGCATGATCTTCGCCGTGACGAAGTCGAGCAGGTTGAAGAAGTTCAGCCCGAAAAGCGTATAGGATTTCAGGACGCCCATTGAGAGCGAACAGAGTATGCCGACAATCGTGACACCGACCGAGACGATGATTGCTGCCTTCTTGCGCGAGACGTGATATTCCTCGTGTACGTAGGCGGTCGATACCTCGTGCAACGAGATCGTTGAGGTCAATGCCGCCAAAGCCAAAAGCACGAAGAAGACGAACGACCAGATGTTGCCAAACGGCAATTGCTCGAAGACGTTGGGCAGGGTGATGAAGACCAGCTCGGGGCCAGTGGTCGGCTCGATGCCAAAACTGAAAACGGCGGGGAAGATCATGACACCCGCCAGTACGGCCACCAGCGTATCGAGTATTGTCACCTGAAGGGCGGTGGTTTGCAAGTTTGTCTGTTTCCCGAAATAGGAGGCATAAGTGATGAGGCAGCCCATGCCGATACTTAGCGAGAAGAAAGCCTGGCCCATTGCGCTCAAGACGACAGACGAGTCGATCTTCGAGAAATCGGGGTTGAAGAGGAACGTCAATCCCTCGGAAGCGCCCGGCAGGGTGGCCGAGCGGACGCACAGGGCGATCAGGATCAGGAAGAGCACCGGCATCATTACCTTTGACGCTCGCTCGATGCCCTCTTTCACGCCCGAGACGATAATGATATGCGTGAGCGCGATGAAGACGACCGTCCAGAGGATCGGACGGAACACGCCGGTCGAGAAGGCGGTGAACTCGTCCGCGAAATCGGTCGCGTTCTTGCCTTCCAGTGAGCCGCTGAAGGCTTGGACGATGTATTCGAGTGTCCAGCCCGAGACGACGGCATAGTAGCCGAGGATCAGGAAGGCGGCGGTGACGCCGTTATAGCCGATGACGCTCCATTTCGTGCCGGGAGCCATCACCTTGAAGGCTCCGGCGGCGTTCTTGCGCGAGTAGCGGCCGATGAAAAACTCGGTTATCATGACCGGTATGCCCAGGAACAGGATGCAAGAGATATAGACCAGCAAGAAGGCGGCGCCGCCATTCTCGCCCAGCATATAGGGGAAACGCCAGATGTTTCCCAGTCCGACGGCGCATCCGACCGTGGCCAGGATAACGCCGATTTTACTACCGAATGTTGCTCTTTTCGTATGTGTCATTTTTATTCTTGAAGATTAGGGATTATCCATTGAATACGATGCCATCCTTGATGTGGATGACACGGTCTGATTTTTCTGCGAGTGTCTCGTCGTGTGTCACGATGACGAATGTCTGGCCGAGGCGGTCGCGCAGGTCGAAGAAGAGGGCGTGCAGCTCCTCCTTGTTGTGGCTGTCGAGGCTTCCCGACGGCTCGTCGGCCAGGATGACCGCCGGATCGTTGATCAGTGCCCGGGCGACGGCGACCCGTTGTTTCTCGCCACCCGACAGCTCGGCGGGCTTGTGCTCCATGCGGTCGGCCAGTCCCAGGTCGTTAAGGATCCTTTGGGCCTTCTCCCGGGCGGCTGGTGCCTTGGCGCCCCCGATCAAGGCGGGGATCATGACGTTCTCGAGTGCCGTGAACTCGGGAAGCAGTTGGTGGAACTGGAAGACAAAGCCGATGTTCTGGTTGCGGAAGGCGGAGAGTGCCTTCTCGTTCAGCCGGCTGACGTCGGTCCCGTTGATGGTGAGCGAGCCCGCGTCGGGCTTGTCGAGCGTCCCGATGATCTGGAGCAGGGTTGTCTTGCCCGCTCCGCTCGGTCCGACGATCGAGACGATCTCGCCTTGGGCGATCGTCAGGTCGATGCCCTTGAGCACCTGGAGTGGCCCGAAGCTTTTCGTGATTCCTTGTGTCTGTATCATGTCACTCATAATCAAATCAAATATTACGTAAGACGTGGGCGCTCAGGAAGCAGCCGAACAGGGCCGGCATATAGGAAATCGTGCCGGTCGTGGTCCGTTTGCATTGCTCGTCGTCCACCTCGATGACCGCGTCGGGATTGGCCATCTCGGTCGAGAATACCGCGGTGATTCCCTTGTTGACACCCAGCGTACGGAGCCGTTTGCGAACCGCTTTCGCCAGGGCGCAATTCTGGGTTTTCGAGATGTCGGCTATCCGCACCTGCGACGGGTCCGTCTTCGCTCCGGCGCCCATGGATGAGACGACCGGTATCTGGCGCCTCAACGCGTGATAGAGGAGAAAGACCTTGGGACTGAGCGAGTCGATCGCGTCGACCACGAACTGGTAGTTGGCCTCGTCGAGGATCGCCTCCGTCCGCTCGTCGCGGATAAACTCGTTGTGGACCGTCAGCTCGAGCTCCGGATTGATGTCGAGCAACCGTTGGGCGACCACCTCGGCCTTGGGGCGTCCGATCGTGGAGCGCAAGGCGGGGAGCTGTCGGTTGAGGTTACTCTCGTTGACGGTATCGGCGTCGACGATCGTCATTTTCCCGATGCCCGCCCGGCAGAGTTGTTCGGCGGCATAGGCGCCGACGCCGCCCAGCCCGACGACGAGCACGTGGCATCCCGAGAGGTAATTCATGCGATCCTCTCCGAGCAATAAGGCTGTCCTAGATTTCCATTCCTGACTCATTCATCTTAATTTTGGGCACAAAAGTAATAAATCATTATCAGACTCGCTTAAAAATATCGGTTTGTTTATTGAACGAAGCGAAATGGCGTGATCTTTTTTGGGCGACAAATAGGGGCCATTGGTCGATAAAATGGCGTTATTAGCTGATTTTATAAGGATTGTATTTGACTTTACGGCTTATTTCGCGAAACAAAATCTTCTATAGGAGTGATGAGACTTTCGTATAGGCAGCATTTGTTGGAGTATTTCATTTATGGGATTATTTGGTTGTTTGTCTTTATCTTGCCTTTGACAATGATCTATTTTCATGATTCCAGGATCCTTTCGTGAAAAGCGAGCATAAGATCGTGGGCATTAACGTGGAGGAGATAAAAAAGGAGGAGTTCATGAAGTATATCAGCCAGAAGAGTATTTTCCTGTAAGGGGAAGATGAGGCCCGGAACCGCACGTGTGTTTCCCTGTCTCCCATAAATTTTATCGGCGTGAATGGGGGATTCGTTGAAACAAAAAACTATATTCGCGATATAGTAAGAGTGGTTTGTCACCAGATTTGGAGGGTCGGCCTCTTGTCTTATAGGGAATATTTATGCTAAAGCAACAATTACAACAAAAATTACAGCAGAAGTTATCGCCCCAGCAAATCCAGCTCATCCGGCTCCTTGAGTTGCCCGCGATCGAGTTGGAGGAGCGTGTGAAGCATGAGCTGGAGGAGAATCCGGCATTGGAGGAGGGGAAAGAGCCCGTGGATGAAATGGACCGGACGGAGCCGGAAATGGAAGATTCCGGCGATGGCGGGGAGGTCGACAAGGGTGACGACACGGACCTGTCGCTTGGTGATTACCTGACGGAGGACGATATCCCCGACTATAAACTGAGGGAGTTGGCCGAGCGGAGCGAGCGGAAGGAGGATGTCCCCTTCTCGGTGGGCCAATCGTTGAACGAGGTGCTGCTCGAGCAACTGGGCTTGAGGAGCTTGCCGGAGAAACAGGTGAAAATCGCCGAGTATATCATCGGTAACATTGATGACGACGGATACTTGAGGCGAGACCTGTCGGCGATCGCCGACGACCTGATCTTCCAGGCGGGGCTGGAGGTTGATGAGGCCGAGATCCAGAAGGTGCTGGAGGTCATCCAGGACTTTGAGCCGGCCGGTGTTGGCGCGCGCGACTTGCGCGAGTGCCTGCTGATCCAGTTGAGGAAACGGCAAGCGACTCCCGATACGGCCCTGGCGATCCGGGTGCTGACCGATTACTTCGAGGATTTTACCCATAAGCGCTATGAGCGGGTCCTGAAGGGATTGGATATTGACGAGGAGACCTTGAAGAAGGCGATCCGTGAGATCACGACCCTCAACCCGAAGCCGGGAAACAACTGGGGCGGCTCGATGGAGACGGCGATGAGCCAGGTGGTTCCCGACTTTATTGTCGACGCCAATAATGGTGAGTTGACCTTGAGCATGAACCAGAGGGGCATTCCGGAGATGCGAGTCAGCCGTGAGTATGCCGATATGTTCCAGGACTATATGGCGCATAAGGCCAACCAGACGCCCGAGAAACGGGAAGCCCTCCAGTTCGTCAAGCAGAAGCTGGACTCGGCGCAATGGTTTATCGACGCCGTGAAGCAACGGAACGAGACCCTGACCCGTACGATGGAGGCGATCATGCTCCTCCAGCGGGACTTTTTCCTGACGGGTGATGAGGCCACCCTGCGCCCCATGATCCTGAAGGATGTCGCCGAGCGGGCGGGCTACGATATCTCGACCATCTCGAGGGTGAGCAATAGCAAGTACGTGCAGACCAATTTCGGGATCTATCCCTTGAAATATTTCTTCTCGGAGTCGATGCAGAACGATAGCGGCGAGGAGATCTCGACAAGGGAGGTCAAGAAGATAGTGAAAGAGTGTATTGAATCGGAAGACAAGCGCAAGCCCTTGAACGACGAGGAGCTGGCCGCGATCCTGAAGGAGCGGGGATATGTCATCGCTCGCCGGACGGTGGCCAAGTATCGTGAGCAATTGGGCATTCCTGTCGCTCGTCTTCGCAAGGAAATATGAGAGGTGTCATGAGGTTATTAGCGAATATCATATCGATTGTTTTCCATCCATTGCTGATGCTGACGTATGGGGTCATCCTGGCCTTGTCGTTTACGGGTCTGGTGATCTTGCCGCCCATGGCGAAGCTTTATATCGTTGGTGGCGTGTTCGCCTCGACGGCTCTTCTGCCGGGGCTTTTCATCTATTTGCTGGTGCGCAACGGGGCGGCTGGCGATCTGGAGCTGACCGATCGGAGGGAGCGTCTGTTGCCCTACCTGATCTTTGTCGTCTCGATTCTCTCGAGCCTCTATTTCATGAACCGGATGATGATGCCCTATTGGCTTTTGGCCGTGTTGGCGGGTACCTGCGTGGCCTTGTTGATCGCCATGTGTGTCAATTTCTTCTGGAAGATCAGCGCGCACGAGATCGGGGCTGGAGGGTTGTTGGGTGGCCTGATGGGCTACGCGGAGATCCATCACCTGAATTTCTCGTGGGCCTTTATGATTCTCTTTCTCGTGGCCGGCCTGTTGGGGACGTCGCGGATTTTCCTCGGCAAGCACACGCCGATGCAGGTTTATGCCGGTTTCACGCTGGGATTCGCCTGCACCTTCTTGTCGTCGTTATGGAGTTATATCTATTTGTTTATCTAATAAAATATTGAAATTATGAATTTTCCTGCAGATGTAAAGTACACGAAGGATCATGAGTGGATCCGTGTAGATGGTGATGTCGCTTATGTTGGTATTACCGATTATGCCCAGAGCGAGTTGGGCGAGATTGTCTATGTCGATATCACGACCGAGGGCGAGACCGTTGCCAAGGAGGAGGTATTCGGTACGATCGAGGCGGTAAAGACCGTTTCCGACCTGTTCATGCCGGTTGGTGGCGAGGTGCTCGAGGTGAACGCCGAGTTGGAGGACGCGCCCCAGTTGGTGAACGAGGACGCTTATGGCAAGGGCTGGTTGATCAAGGTCAGCGTTTCTGATCCGTCGGAGTTGGATAGCTTGCTTTCTGCCGAGGAATACCAGAAATTAATCGCGAAATAAGATGTCGACGATGAAGCCGGTAGTAAGCATTATAATGGGAAGCACTTCCGACCTGCCCGTGATGGAGAAGGCCGCGAAGTTCCTCGATGAAATGGAGGTTCCCTTCGAGATGCACGCCCTCTCGGCGCATCGTACGCCGGCCGAGGTGGAGGCGTTCGCTAAGGGAGCCAAGGAGCGGGGCATTAAGGTGATTATCGCGGCGGCAGGCATGGCTGCCCACCTGTGTGGCGTGATCGCCTCGATGACGACGGTTCCGGTGATCGGCGTGCCGATCAACTCTACCCTCGACGGAATGGACGCCCTTCTGGCGATCGTCCAGATGCCTCCGGGCATCCCTGTCGCTACGGTAGGTATCAATGGTGCCCTCAATGCGGGTATCCTGGCCGTACAGATGTTGTCGGTTGGCGATGAGGCGTTACAGGTTAAGCTTGCCGCCTACAAGGAGGACCTGAAGAAGAAGATCGTGAAGGCGAACGAGGATCTCGCCAAGGTCACCTTCAAGTATAAGACGAATTAATGAGATTCAAAAAATAGTTGTCGGAGACGTGGCGCCTGGTGTCACGTCTCCGCTCGTTTAAAATAGCAACGTTATGGATTATTTCAATTATGCCCGTCGCCGCTCGTCGGTCGCCCATATCGGGAACACGCCGTTGGGAGGCGATTATCCGATCCGGATCCAGTCGATGGCCAACGTCTCCACGATGGATACCGAGGCTTCGGTCGCCCAGGCTATCCGCATGATCGAGGCGGGAGCCGAGTACGTGCGTTTCACGGCGCAAGGCGAGCGGGAGGCACGCAACCTGGGTGTCATTCGCCGGTTGTTGAACGAGAAGGGCTTCACGACCCCGTTGGTCGCCGATATCCATTTCAATCCCCGGGCAGCCGACGCCGCGGCGGAGGAGGTGGAGAAGGTGAGGATCAACCCCGGCAACTACGTGGATAAGGTCAAGACCTTCAGCAAGCTGGAATATACGGACGAGGAGTATGCCGCCGAGATCCAGAAGATCCGGGAGCGCCTTATCCCTTTCCTCGAGATCTGTAAGCGCCATCATACGGCGATCCGTATCGGTGTCAATCACGGCTCCCTGTCCGACCGGATCATGAGCCGCTATGGCGATACGCCAAGGGGCATGGTCGAGAGTTGCATGGAGTTCCTGAGAATTTGCGAGGAGGCCGATTTTCACGACATCGTCCTCTCGATCAAGGCCTCCAATACCGTCGTGATGGTCAAGACCGTCCGCCTGCTGGTCCGTGTGATGGAGAGCGAGGGGATGGCCTATCCGTTGCACCTGGGCGTCACCGAGGCGGGTGATGGCGAGGATGGCCGCGTGAAGAGCGCCCTGGGTATCGGTACGCTCCTGGCCGACGGGCTGGGCGACACGATCCGGGTCTCCCTGACGGAGGATCCCGAGGCGGAGCTTCCCGTCGCCCGTAAGCTGGTGGATTATATCCTCGAGCGGGTGGGGCATGAGCCGATCCAGGCGGAGGCCGATCCGGCTTTCGATCCCTGTTTCACGGAGCGGCGTCCGACACGTGAGGTCCTGAATATCGGGGGCGACGCCTTGCCTGTCGTCATCGCCGACCGCCGTCGGGGCGATTTCTCGTTCGATCGTTTGGCCATGCCCGACTATATCTACATCGGGAAGGAGGACCCGGATAATTTCCCTGACGAGTTCCGGTTGATCGTCGACGCGCATTTCTGGAAAGACAGGCCCAACGTCTATCCCTGTTTTATCGCCTCGGAGGCGGAGATCATGGGGCAATACGAGAGCCCGGTCAAGTTCGTTCGCCTCTCCTATGCCGACCTGACGGAGACGATGATCGGGAGGTTGCGCGAGGAGACGAGCGCCGTGGTGATCCTCGAGACCCACCATCGCAATGGTGTCGGCGAGATGCGGGCGGCCATGCATCGCCTCTTGCTGGCCGGATGCGAGGTGCCAGTCATCCTTTGCCGCGAGTATCAGGAGGCCGACCTGGAATCCCTGCAAATCAAGTCGGCGGCCGATTTCGGGGCCTTGTTGCTCGATGGCTTCGGCGACGGCATCCTGCTGGGCGACGACCGGCTGGAGGAGCCCCAAGCGATCGACCAGTGCATGTTCTCGATCCTGCAAGCCGCTCGCCTGAGGGTGAGCAAGACGGAATACATCTCATGCCCGAGCTGTGGCCGTACGCTCTACGACCTGCAATCGGCGATCGCCAAGATCAAGCGGGCTACCGCCCACCTGAGAGGGCTCAAGATCGGCATCATGGGCTGCATCGTCAATGGCCCTGGCGAGATGGCGGACGCCGACTACGGTTATGTGGGCGCCGGCCGAGGGCAGATCAGCCTCTACAAGGGCAAGACCTGCGTCCTGCGGAATATCCCTGAGGAGGAGGCGGTCGAGCGGTTGGTCCGCCTCATCAAGGAGAACGGCGACTGGCAGGACTAGATCCAGGCACCGTGTGTGTATAGCAATCAATTCTAGTGTTTTATCCCCGACATCCGCGAATATACGAGGGAATGCCGGGACCACCAAAAAAGGGAGGGCGCTAAGCTGTAAAAATTTGTGAACGTGCCCTTCCTTTTTCTTGAAGATGCCGTTTCCCTGTTCCGGATATGGTTTTCATGCCAGGGGACGCCCATCGCCTTACGCTTACAATTCTTACAAATGACAATAATCGTTGGGGGGAGATAGAGTGTCATAGAAAAGATATAGATATAGAATCTATATAATATATATATAATATTATTTTTTTTTTTT